>JAYTRT010000520.1:0-4240 GCA_043746045.1 Actinomycetota bacterium
GACCTTGGCCATGCCGGGACGGACGCAGCCCTGGCCGACAAGGGACGCCTGTTGATCACCCACCAAGCCACCGATCATCGGTGATCCGGTCAACGCGCACGCAGCCCCCAGTTCACCGGATGAATCGACGATGGTCGGCAGCATCCGCATCGGGATGTTCAGCGCTTCACACGCTTGTGCGGACCAGACCCGTGCGCCCATGTCGTAGAGGCCGGTGACCGCAGCGTTGGTGTGATCCGTGATGTGCAGCGTTCCAGCCGAGACGACCCACGCCACCCAACAGTCGACGGTGCCGAACAGCAGATCACGGCTTCGCTGCGGGTCGAAGGTGTCGAGTAACCACGCAACTTTGGTCGCCGATTGATTCGGAGCCAAGGCGAGGTCGTGATCGGCCTTGGCCATGATACACTCGAAAACCGTGCGCAGGTCCTGCCATCCGAGCGCCGGTCCGACCGGTCCACCGGTGTGACGGTCCCAGACGATGGTGGAGGCCCGCTGAGCGGTGATGCCCAGCGACTCGACCGGAGCACCGGCTGATCGGCTGATCGTCGACTCGGCGAGTTCGAGGACGGCGCGGCCCAGCGCGTCGGCGTCGAACTCGACCAGGCCTGGCGACGGTGACGTCGGCGCGAACTGCCGCTGGTTCACATTCTGGACCGTGCCGTCGGAGGTGACAGTTGCCGAACGGAGTCCGCTCGTGCCGACGTCGATGACGAGGATGCTCATCGCTTCGGGACCATGCCACGCTTTTGCAAGTTGATGCCGAGAAGGCCACCGATCATGCCCGCGAACATCGTCACCGTCAGCGTGAACGCGATGTTGAACCAACGGATGTCGGCGCCACGGATCAGGTTGATGATCACGAACACACCTTGCACGACGATGAACGTTCCGCCGGCCGTGACGATGCCGTGCGAGAGGGGAGTTCGACACCGCTGGCGCCACGCGGCGACCCCGGCTCCGACGATGAAGCCGACGATCGCGATCAGGATCAGGGGCACTGCCAGAGAACTGTTCTTGTTGTGGTCGGCGACGATCCGCGCGGCGATCAGGAACGGTGCAGCGAACACCACCGTGACGCTGACCCCGGCCCGGAGTGCCTCGGGATCCCATTTCGTGCTCAGCGCCATGTCGTTGCTCCTGCCGGCCATTCGACGGTGCCGAACGGCGACGGCAGACAGAGCTTGCCAGGGTTGAGGATGCCGTGAGGATCCAGCGCATCCTTGACCGAGATCAGCACCTGATGGCCGGTCCCCAATGCTTCGACGATGAACCGACTGCGATTCAGCCCGACACCGTGATGATGTGAGAGGTTGCCACCGTTCGCCAGGACGCAGCGCTGTCCGACATCCCAAAGTTCGACATAGGTGGACTCGATCTGGTCCGGTGGCGGTGTCGCGGCGAAGGTGAAGTACAAGCACGCACCGTCGATGTAACTGTGGCTGAGATGGCAGCTCGCTGTTCTGGCATGAGGCACTGCGAGCATGGCCGTCGTGACGGCGACGAATATCTCGTCGAGCTTTGACCAGGGTGCGGCGATCTCCATCGTGTCCACCACGAAACCCTTACGCGTCAAACCCTGGAGGGCGCTCGTGTCGTTGCGGTGACGCATCCACGCCTCGACCAGATCCGGGCCGAGATCGGCGGCTCCGAGGTTGATCACGACGTCACGGACGACGGCCATCACGGCGTCGATGATCACGGGGTCGCCCTCGTCGAGAACGAGCAGCACGCACTCGGTGCCGTCGCCTCCCTGTCCACGCTTGGACTCGGTTGCGTCGTACAGACGCAGCACGGCGGGGGTGGCGCCGCGTCGGATGATCCGGCGGCACGCCTCGAGCCCGGCTGCGAACGACGTGAAGCTGAACGCGGCCCGATGTTCGGCCTCGGGGACCGGGTGGGCGCGTAGCCAGATGCGCGTCACGATGCCGAGCGTGCCTTCCGAACCGAGGAACAATTGGCCGAGATCGGGACCGACAGACGCGGCGGGCCCGCCGCCTGTGGTCACGATGGTTCCGTCGGCGAGAACGACCTCGAGTCCGCAGACCATGTCGTCGACCTTGCCGTATCTGGTGCTGTACTGGCCCGCACCACGACAGGCCACCCATCCGCCGACGGTGGCAATGTCGAAGCTCTGCGGAAAGTGCCCGATGGTGAGGCCGTGCTCGGCGCGCAGGACGCGCTCGAGATCGGGGCCGAACGTGCCCGGTAGGACTTCGACGATGCCGGACGTGACATCGACAGAAAGAACCCCCTGCATCGCAGTGGTGTCGAGCACCACGCCGCCAAAGACCGGCACGCTCGCTCCGCAGACCCCGGAGCGCCCGCCGGAGACCGTGAGCGGAACTCGGTGGTCGTTGCACAGGTCGGCAAGCGCGCTGACGGCCGACGTCGTCGTCGGGCGCGCCACGAGTGCGGCCCGGCGCGGCACCTGACCGGCCAACGCCCAGTGCATGGTCAACGGCCACCAGTCGCGGCTGGCGTCGGCGGTTCCCTCGACGGACGTGTCGATCGAGCAGATCGAAGCCACCGCGTCGACGAACAGATCGTCGACGCGCGCGACCGGTCCGCTGAGATGATCCGACGTGCCGCTCAGTTCGATCGGCGAGGTCGGCTGAGTGGTCGGTGCGCCGACCCCCTCGTTCACGCCGAATCCTTGGCGCCGACGTCCGAATCGGCCGTGATGCCGGCAGCCGCCTCCGCGGCGCAGCTCCTGCGGTATGCAGAGACCTCTTCGGCCTGACGGTCGATCGACCACCCGAGCTCCGGAGCGATCAGCAGCGCCACCGACTCGGCGGCGACGACCGAGGCATGACGGTCGAACAAGCGCGCTCTGGTCCGCCGCGACAAGACGTCGTCCAACGTGCGCGCCATCTCGTCGCGGACTGCGTGAATCGCTTCCGCGCGCACGTACGGCAGCCCTGTGACCAAGGGTTCGCCGAGCGACGGGTCGGCGCTGATCAGCGCCTGGATTTCGCTGATCTCCGTGCCGTAGCGGCTGGCCAGGTGCGCATCGGGCGATCCACTGGCGGGTTCGTGGAATCCGACCGAGCCGAGGAGCGGAAGGCGCTTCGTACGGCATTTGGCGGAGCGCCCGAGGCGATCGAGAACGGCGTCGACGGTGTCTTCGGCCATCTCCCTGTACGTGGTCAACTTGCCCCCGGTGACGGTGATCACGCCGGCCTCGTTGCCCACGACCCGGTGGCGCCGGGACAGATCAGCGGTACGCGCGGAGACGCCGGTCTTGACCAACGGACGAAGGCCTGCCCAGACGCCGGTGATGTCGTCAGCGGTGACGCCCGTGCTGACAGACGCGTTGAGCGCACGGAGCACGTAGTCGATGTCGTCCTTGGTGCACTGTGGGTCGTCCACCGAGCCGTGATAATCGGTGTCGGTCGTGCCCACGTACGTGTGCTGGAAGGTTCCGTCCGGCAATGGACCCCATGGCACGACGAACAGGCTCCGTTTGTCCTTCGGGACGGGAATGACCACAGCGATGTCGTTGCGGACCTTGTTCCATGGCACGGTGATGTGCACGCCCTTGGCCGGCCGGATCGAGTCCGGATTCGTCGCCTCGGCCAGAGCCCGGACGTCGTCGGACCACACGCCGGCCGCATTGACCACGACCTTGGCACCGACCGAGATTCGGCGCCCGTCTGCCTCGACGACGACGCCCGTTGCCTGGCCGGCGGGGTCACGCGTGATCTCCACGACCGAACAGCCGTTGGCCACGACCGCACCGTGCGCGGCGGCGGTGCGGGCGACGGTGAGGCACAACCGGGCGTCGTCGGCAGTTGCGTCGTAGTAGAGGTAGGCAGAGGCCAAGCGTTCCTTCGGCATCGTCGGAAGGTGCGCGAACGCAGCATCTTTCTTGAGCCGCTTGTGGAACCTGCCGATCCGCCATCCGCCGGTCAGGTCGTACATCCACATCGACGAACCCATCAACCGGGCGATCTTGCGCGAGACGACACCGTCCCTCGTCAGAATCGGGATCATGAACGGCAGGATGCGCACCAGGTGCGGTGCGTTCTTGCGCAGTCGCTGACGTTCGTGCAAGGCCTCGTAGACCAGTCTGACCTCGCCCTGCTGGAGATACCGCAGACCGCCATGGACCAGCTTCGAACTCTTCGACGACGTGCCGGAGGCGAAGTCGTCCCGTTCGACCAACGCAGTACGCAAACCACGGCTCGCTGCATCGAGGGCGACTCCCACGCCGGTGATTCCGCCGCCGACCACGACG
>JAYTRT010000521.1:0-4240 GCA_043746045.1 Actinomycetota bacterium
CGAGGTGGCGCAGTCGGGGTCCGGCGTCGTGCCGGCGAACCGTTGCCTCAGGCGTTCGACCACCTCGATGATCCGATCGACGGTTGCGCTGGACGCCGCCGTCATCGGACGGCGTAGCTGGTCCGTCGAGATTTGTCGCTGACGCGCGAGGACCCCTTTCCAGACTGCAGGATTGGGTTCGCTGAATCCAAGGGTCACGACCGGAAGCAGAGCTGCAGCAAGTTCGCTGGCTCGAACGTAGTCGCCGACGAGCGCACTTCTGGTCATGTCCACGAACAGTGGCGTGCAGACGTGCGCCGCGGCGGCGATTGCTCCAGCGCCGCCCATCAACACAGTCGGGACGATCAGTGCATCGTCACCGGCAAGGATCTGAAAGTCGGCTGGGTGGGCAAGCAGTTCGAGAGTGTCGACGTCGAGGGCGCCGACGGCCTGCTTGAGACCGACGATTCGTGGGTGACGACTGATCTCGAGCAGCGCCGGCGCCCCGAGCGCACGTCCGGTGCGGTACGGGACGTTGTATGCGACGATCGGCACCGGGCTGACGTCCGCGATCGTCACGAAGTGCTCGACGATTGCCTGTTCGGAGGGCCTCGTGTAGTACGGCACCACGACGAGGGCCGCGGCCGCCGATGTGCCTTCGGTCAGATCCTCGATCTCGCCGATGGTCCCACGCGTGCTGTTCGTTCCCGCTCCGACGATCAGCCTGCGGTCGGCGTCGAAGCAGGCTCGGTCACAGATCTCGACAACCAGGCGGCGTTCATCTGCGGTCAGCGTCGCTGGCTCGCCTGTCGTGCCGAGCGCGACGAGCCCGGTCGCGCCGTCGGCCAGCACTCGCCGCGTGAGTTGCTCGAGCGAGACGACGTCGACGTCGCCGTGGCGGTCGAAGGGTGTCACGACCGGCACCCAGAGTCCGTGCAGATCGATCGAATCATTGGTGTCCATACCGACAGAGTGGTGGACCCACGTCGAAAGGAACAGTTCTGATCTGTTGTGACGACCGTAAGGTTTCGTTGCTGTGATGGATCTCGTACACCTCAAATCATTCGCCGACGTGGCCGCGCGCGGCACGATTGCCGCAGCAGCCCAGGCGCAGGGCTACACGGCCCCCGCCGTCTCCCAGCACATCACCAAACTCGAGACCTACCTGAGCGTGCAGCTGTTCGACCGGGTCGGCGGGCGACTGGCGCTCACCCCCGCCGGCGCGGCCCTCCTGCCGGTCGCGTTCGAGATGCTCGACCTCGAGGCACACGGTCGTACCACCGTCCATCGACCCGGTGACGTGCCGCACATCGTGTTCGCCGGTTTCGCGTCAGCGATCTCGACAGTGCTCATTCCGCGGCTCGGTCGACTTCGAGAGGTTGCAACAATCGAGATCTCCGAAGCCGAGGACGCGGAGGCGCTCCGCGATCTCGCACTCGGCGCCGTCGACGTCGTACTGACCCAGGAGTACGACGGCGTGCCGATCGAGCGCAACCGCCGCTTCACCTTCACGCCGCTCGTCAGCGACCGGCTTGCACTCGTTCTGCCGCCGGAAATGGCGGCCACCACGACGGTGGACGAGCTCGGTGATGCGCCCTGGTTGCTCAACGGGTCGACCACACGGTGCACGATGGCGACAAGGCGGATCCTCCGCGCCGCCGGCATCACACCACGAATCGTCGGGACCGTTGCCGACAACGCAACGTTGCTCGCGCTCGTTGCCGCCGGCCAGGGCGTCACGGTGGTCCCGGCACGTGTGCTCGACGACGGTCAGCACATCGTGACAATCGCCGAACAAGACCTCGGCATCACCAGGACCATCCTCGCCGTGACGCGGACGGCAACACACGCATCGGTGACACCACTGCTCGGCCTGCTCGAAGCGATCCCTCGAAAACCGGGGCGCCCCGGGTTCGGCCTGGAACCCCGGCTCGTGCCACCCTTGCGGTCCAAAGGCCGTGAAACACGGGCTGGACACCAACGAGGAGAATCCTGATGAGCAACCCCTTCAGCTACGCCGGTCGGCGCGTCGTGATCACCGGTGCGGCAACGGGCGTCGGTGCTGCACTGCTCGATCTGCTGGTCGAGCTGGGTGGCCCCGAGGTCACGGTGCTCGACATCAAGCAACCCACTGGGCCGCACACGAAGTTCATCGCGTGCAACCTCTCAGAGCGCGGCGCCGTCGACGCTGCAATCGCCGAGATCGAAGGACCGGTGGACGTGCTGTTCAACAACGCCGGCGTCGCCTCGACCCAGGCACCACAGATCGTGCTCGCCGTGAACTACCTGGCCCTGCGTCGACTCTCCGAGGCCCTACTCGACCGCATTCCATCCGGCGGTGCGATCGTCAACACCGCGTCGATCGCCGGTGGCCAATGGGCATCGCACTTGACCGAGATCAACCAGCTGCTCGACATCGGCGACTGGGACGAGTCGCTCGAGTGGATCGATGCGAACCTGCCGGGTATCGGGTCCGATTCGTACTCGTTCTCCAAGGAGGTCGTCCGCGTGTGGGGCATGCGCAACAGCCGTGCGACGATCGCCAAGGGCGTGCGCACCAACTCGGTCTGCCCTGCGCCGATCGACACTCCGCTCCTCGAGGACTTCAAGCAGACGATGGGCGCGAAGATCATCGATTGGAACGTCTCGCAGACGACCGGCACCATCATGACGGCGCGCGAAGTCGCGATGCCACTTGCCTTCCTCGGCAGCGAGGCTGCGTCGTACGTGAACGGCACCGACCTCATCGCAGACGGTGGTTTCGGAGCGGCGATGACGACGGGTCAGGTCGACTTCTCCGGACTCGCCTGATCGGCAACGCTCGATGGCCGGGATCGTCGCGCCGGGCCACCGACTCCTACAGTGCGCCGGACAACGATGGAATGGAGATCGGCGATGAGCGCTGAAGCGAGCAACAAGCAGGTTGTCGAGCAGTTCTGGACGGCGTTGGCGAGTCGCGACTGGGACGGCATGAAATCGTTGCTGACCGATGACGCGCACTACACCGACATCGGTACGCCGGGCGACGGTGGATTCGGACCCGATGGCGTGATCGCCCGACTGAAGATCGGTCTCGAACCACTCGACGGCTACGAGCACCTCCCTGGGACGAACATGATCGCCGAGGGCGATCTCGTCATGACCGAACACACCGAACGATGGACGTTCCGCACCGGCGAGGTGATCGATCACTCTTTCGTCTCCGTGACGCAGTTGCGGGACGGCAAGATCTTTCGCTGGCACGACTATTCGAACATCTCGAACATCACCGACAATGCGCCGAAGTGGTGGATCGAACACATCATCACGGCATCCACCGCAGCCTCCGAGTAGCGCCCCGAGTCGCAGGCGCGAGCCCGCCGTCGCCCGGTACTCACCCCGCCGTGAGCCCGTCAGCCACTAGGTTCGCTGCGATATGAGACATGCGCGGGCAAGAACTCTGCGGTCAGTCGCGCTCCTGGCTGTGTGCGCGACGTTCGCTGCGTCCTGCAGTGGCTCGAGGCAAACAGTTTCGACGACGGCCACGCCGACGACGGCCACGCCGTCGCCGAACACCACCTCTTCGAGCGCCACGGCGACGGCGGGCGCGACAGCTTCGTCGTCCACGGCGTCGCCGACGAGCACGCCCGAAGCGGGCGCGGATGCGGTCGAGACAGCGCTGAAGGCAGGCGGCGTCTCTGTCGTGCCGATCGCCTCTCCGAACCGAGTCGCCGGCGGCGGTGCGATCCAGATCACCGACTGGCAGGAGGACACCTGGCATCGCCAGGCCACCATCGGTGGCGGCACTTCTGGAGCGACCTTGCGAACAGAGTTTCCGGTGCCGGACAACGCCGTACCGATCGATGCGATCATCGCCGGCTGGTTGATCGAGGCGAAGACACCCGCAAGCAATGCCGCCCGAGCGCTCGTCGATGCGTCCTCGATCAAGGATCCCGCCACCTTCGTGTTCCCGTCCGTCGTGATTGCGTTGTTCGCCAACGACGTGTTGAGCCCGACCGCCGACGCGACCACGATCGGGTTCGTTTCGGGGTCGGCAAAGGTATCGACTCTCGGATACGTCACCGGCGTATCTCCCGATCGCCTCGATCCCTGCGGAGCGATCACGAGCCTCTACAACGCGACCGTCGGCACCGTCGCCAGTTGGTTCCAGGCCAACACCACGGACTCGCTGGTGATCAGTCTGCTCAAGGGAGCCGTCAACGCCCTCGGCAGCGCGCTCAGCGCGGCAATCACCGCTGCGGTCGACACATTCCTCGGGCCC
>JAYTRT010000522.1:0-4240 GCA_043746045.1 Actinomycetota bacterium
TCGGCCACTCCGTAGGCCGCATCAACTGCGCGACCGCAGCCGACGACGTCGCCGGCGCGGAGCGCGTCGACGGCCGCTGCGAGATCTCCGGCCGGCCACGGCAGCAGACCCAGTGTGCGTTGGCTGACACGCACCGTCTTCGTCGACAGGCCGCTCCCGACCGATTGCTCGGCGATCAGCGCTGAAGCGATCGGCGACGTCAGGACCGCGGCAACCTCCCACAGCGACTCAGGTCGGTTCGGAATCAATCGGATCACGGGAACCGCCGGTAGCCATGCACCGGCTTCGTCGACGACGGCTTCGATGACCCGGCTTTGGGTCGCGACCAACACCTTCGGGACGAGGCAGCGGTCGGCCCAGCGCTGCATGAAGGGCACCAGGTTCGTACGATCGACGCGGGGTTCGGTGAACTGTTCCTTGGCGAAGCGCGTCGCACGGAGACCCCAGTGGCAGCTGTTCACGTCGATCAGACCAGTGGTGATCAGCGGTGGTCCGTCACCCCCTTCGACGACCGCTCCCACGAGCCCGTAGTACTGATCGCGGAAGTTCGCCGTGACGAGTGCATGATCGCTGACAATGGCGGTGGAGTCGATCGCCGGCAGAGTCGGGATGCCACTCAGGCCGGCCAACAGCCAGCCCCAGTGGTGGTTGTGGGCAGCGGCTGCCGGAGGACACGCCGGCGCGATGACGTCGAAGTCCGCTCCACTCGTGCGTTCGATCGGCAGCGGGATGCGTTCGAACCCGACGCGTTCGAAACCGATCGCGCACGTGGCGACCATGGCCTCGAACATGCGCGATGTCGAGGACCAGAACCAACGGATCGCGCCGACGGAATCGACCTCGGCGCGAATCGGACCCGCGTCACGGGCGGTGAGAATCGACAGGGGTAGGACCATCCCGACACGCCCACCTTCGTCAACCAGCCTCGACGACATGGCGAGGAAATCCGCTGCTGCATCCGCATACGGGCCACCGCCGAAACGGGAACGACCGACGCGTGCCGTCGCTGTCGCCATCTGCGAGAGGAACGGCGGGTTGCCGAGGATGACATCGAAGCGTCGAGAACCCCATTCGTACGAAAGCGAATCGGCCTCGATCGCTTCGATGGACACCGCTGATCCTGCGCCAACGGCGTCGAGTTGCGCCGCCGCACGCAAGCCACCGAGATCGATGTCCACGCCCGTGAGCACCGGTGTTCCACCGACGGCGATGATCGACGCGGCTGCAGCGTGCAGGAACCGGCCGTCGCCGCACGCCGGGTCCAACACGCGAACGACATCGCCGGCGCGCACATCGCCGACCGTGTTCGACACGATGTGATCGACCAGCGCGGACGGCGTGTACCACGCTCCCGTGCGCCTGCGCTCGGCCGCCGAAAGGCTCGCGTCGTACCCGGGTGTACTGATGCGCTCAGGCTAGGTCGCGGGGGACGAGCGGGCATAGGGTTCCGGGCGTGGCAATCGGAATCGAGTCGGGCCGCTACCTCACGTTCAATCGAGAGGACTGGTCGATCCTTCGCGCAGCCACCCCGTTGACGATGCGCCAGGACGACCTGGACGAGCTCCGCGGGATCAACGAACGAATCGATCTCGACGAGGTGGCCACGGTCTATCTGTCGCTGACCCGGCTGCTCAACCTCTATGTCGCCGCAACGCAGAACCTGCAGAAGGTGACATCGACATTCCTCGGCAAGATGGCGCCGAAGGTTCCGTACATCATCGGTGTGGCCGGCAGCGTGGCCGTCGGCAAGAGCACGTTCGCGCGCATCCTGCAGGCATTGCTGGCCCGCTGGCCCGATCATCCTCGCGTCGGTCTGATCACGACAGACGGATTTCTGTTCCCGAACAGGGTGCTCGAAGAGCGCGACATCATGAATCGCAAGGGCTTCCCGGAGAGCTACGACACGAAGCGTCTGCTCGAGTTCCTGCGCGAGGTCAAGAGCGGCGCGCGCGAGGTGTCCGCGCCGATATACAGCCACGTCGTGTACGACATCGTCGAGGGCGAGACGGCCGTCGTGGAACAACCCGACATCCTCATCGTCGAAGGGCTGAACGTTCTTCAGGTCGGCACGGTCGCCAACGAATTCGTCAGTGACTACTTCGACTTCAGCATCTACATCGATGCCGACGAGGTGGACATCGAGCAGTGGTACGTGGACCGGTTCCTGGCCCTGTGCGAAACGGTGTTCCGAGATCCGAGCAGCTTCTTCCAGAACTACTCACACCTCAGTCACGACGAGGCAGTGGCGACCGCACAGTTCATCTGGCGCGAGATCAACGGTCGCAACCTGCGCGAGAACATCGCCCCCACCCGCTCGCGTGCATCGTTGGTGCTGCGCAAGGGTGCCGACCACCGGGTGACCGAGGTCCAACTCCGGCGCCTCTGATTCGCGCACCCCTGTGCGTATATTTGGGCACATGAAACTCCTCGTGGCCTTCACCTGCTCGGCCGCTCTCCTCGTCGCTTGCGGGAGCAATTCCGGCAGTGGCGCCACACCGAACACGACGCCCGCGACGGCATCCACCTCCACCGCTGGGCCCGAGCCGACCAGCACCGTTGCGGATGCACCCGCCACGACGGTCCCCGTTGCGACGGATGCTCCCACATCGGCAACCGCCGAGCCGGCGGCGGTGACCGCGCCCCCCACGCCGGCCACCACCCGCCCGACTCTCACTGCGACGACGACACCGAAGACCACAACTCCGAAGACCACGACTCCGAAGACCACAACACCGAAGACCACAACACCGAAGACCACAACACCGACGACGACGGCGTCGAGTACAACGGCGCCGGCGGCTCCCACGACGGCAGTGTCCACTGGCTCGAGTACCGGAGTCACTGTTGCGAGCAACTACACCGAAGTGTCCCCGCCGAAGGTTCCGTCGGTCACCGCTGCGGTGCCGGCCGACAACTCGCACCCCGACGGTGTGTACTACGCAACCGCCACCGAAGGCACCGACACCCAGTCCTCTGCCGGCACGGTGATGTTCGAGCTGACCCAATTGTTCCGGGGCGACGACTGCACGAAACACTTCGGGGCCGAAAATCAGGATTCGTGCCTCAACGACTACGGCGTCGAGGCGGAGCCCACCGCGACCATCGCTGTGCCGCTGACCGATCAGTACATCTCTGTTTCGGACGCGGCGACGCAGAAGAGCATGAAGATCAGCGGCATCGAGCTGTACAGCCTGATCCACGGCGACGTTCCGTCGGCGGGCGCCCCGAGCGAGTACACCTACGTCGGCTTCGGCTACATGATGACCATCAGCGGTGGCAAGGTCACCCGGTTGGAGCAGTGGTGGACTCCGTGAGGTTCTCGAGCCACGCCGGAAGCTGAGCCAGCGACTGCAATTCGGCGAACGTCTGACCATGGTCAGCCGGCGCCTCTTCCAGATCCCACAACAACGCGTACGGAACGTGCACCGCGCTGGCCCCGAGGGCGAGCACCGGCAGGATGTCGCTGCGCACCGAGTTGCCGACCATGCAGAACCGCTCCGGCGCCACATCGAGCCGCTTGATGATGCGCGCGTACGTGTCGACGTCTTTCTCCATCACGACATCGATTTCGGCGAAATGATGGGCGAGCCCGCTCATGTCGATCTTTGCGTTCTGATGGATCAGATCGCCCTTGGTGATCAGCACCATCTGATACGTGGCCCCGACTTGGGCCAGGACCGTCGGCACATCGGGCAGGAGATGAACCGGCTCGGTCAACATCGCACGTGTCGTCTCGATCAACTGACCGACCAGGGACGCCGGCACGTCGCCACCGATCAGCGACGTCGCCGCCTCCACCATCGACAGACCGAATGCCTTGACGCCGTAGCCGAAGATGTGAACGTTCCGGCGCTCGGTCGCCGTCAGCGCAGCCTTGATGTCGACTCCAGCCGGCACGTACGGTGCGACCAGATCGACGAAGGCGAGTTCTGCCGCGCGGAAGCTGTCCTCGCTCTTCCAGAGCGTGTCATCGGCGTCGAAGGCGATGACGTCGAACTGGCGCTCGCCGGTCACCGATGGATCGCGTTGAGGTAGTTGTACACGGTGATGCGGGAAACGCCCATCGAGTCGCTGACGTCTTCGACCGCACGTCGGAGCGTGAAGGCGCCACGTTCGTCCAGCATCCGGATCGCGCGCTGCTTGTCCTCGCGGCTCAATTCGGCGAGATGGCTGCCGAACTGCCGCTCGACCGATTCGATCAACCGGTCCAGCGCGCCGTGCAACGGTGCTGGACGGACGA
>JAYTRT010000523.1:0-4238 GCA_043746045.1 Actinomycetota bacterium
ACCTCGAGCAGTCGCACGGGTTGGCCGGAATCGGCATGGGCATCGGGCGACGTGGCGTCGCCGATGATCACCTGCACCACGTTCGGGCGACCGGGAACATCGGCCGTCCCGGCGCCGTAGCCGACCGCCCCGACACGCATTGCCGGCATCGGGCCGAACTCGGCGGCGAGGGCCGTCATCAGGGCCACGCCGGTCGGGGTTGCGATCTCCTTACGGGTGTCGATCCCGAATGCCGGGGCGTTGCGCCGGGCGAGCAGGCCGGCCACCGCCGGTGCCGGGGTCGGCAGTTCGCCGTGCGCAGCGTGCACCGTGCCGCGACTGACGGCAATCGGGCTGCAGACGATGCGATCGATCCCGAGGACCTCCAGTGCGGCGCAGGTGCCGACGATGTCGACGATCGCATCGACCGAACCGACCTCGTGGAACTCGACATCGAGCGCCGGCATTCGGTGCATCTCGCCCTCGACCTCGGCGAGCGCATCGAACGTGGCGACGGCGCGTCGGCGAACCCGATCCGGCAGCTCGGCCGTGAGCAGGAGTTCACGGATCACCCGGTACGGGCGGTGTCCGTGCTGGTCGTGGGAGTGCTGGTCGTGGGAGTGCTGGTCGACGACGACGATCGCGTGTGTGGAGGCAACGCCGCAGCGCACCACCGGCTCGAAGGTGAGCGCGTAGTCGTCGATGTGCAGGGCGGCGACGATGTCGGCGATCGCGACGGGATCGGCCCCGGCATCGACCAACGCGCCGAGCGTCATGTCGCCAGCCGTGCCGGCGAAACAGTGGAACCAGGCTGTCTTCATCGGGCTGGTCTCATCGGGCAGATTTCCGGGGCAGCATCCTGGCCACGGCCGATGCCGCCCCGAATCCGTTGTCGATGCCGACAACCACCACCCCACTGGCACACGACGCGTGCATCGCCAGCAACGCGGTCACGCCGTCGAGGCCGGCGCCGTAGCCGACACTGGTCGGAACAGCGACGATCGGGGCTCCCGTCAGTCCACCGATCACGCTGGCCAGCGCACCCTCCATGCCGGCGACGACGACGATGGCATCTGCGTTGGTGATCTCGTCGATCCGGGCCAGGAGGCGGTGGATGCCCGCAACACCGACGTCGTTGATCTGGCGCGGGGCGAAGCCGTGCGCGGTCAAGGTCAGCAGGCATTCGTCGACGACGGGTTGGTCGGCCGTGCCTGCCGAGACGACCAGGACATCGCCGTCGCGGCTGCCTGCCGTCGCACGCCAGAGGGCGCAGCCGCCCGACAGAACGGCTGGGCCGTGGTCGGCGACGGCACGCTCGATCTGATCGGCGCCGGCTCGGGTGAGCAGGACGGAATCGGTTCCGACGGCCAACAGCTCGCCCACGATCCGCGAGACCTGGTCGGCGGTCTTGCCGGGTCCGTAGATGGCCTCGGGCATCCCCTGGCGCAGGGAACGATGGTGATCGACGAGCGCGTCGCCGACATCGGCGAACGGCAACCGACGAAGCGTCGCGACCGCGTCGTCGGCGTTGATCGAGCCGGCGCGCACGCCGTCGAGCAGATCACGGATGTCGGCCTCGTTCACGGCAAGCATGATACGGGCACAAAATCTTGACGGTCGGCCGACCAACGCGCCGTAGCCTGGACGGATGCCCACAGATCTGCGGATCGGGTTCTTCGGGCCCTTCGGAACATTCACCGAACAAGCACTGCTCAGTCAGCGTGATCTCGCCGACAGTCAGCTGATTCCGTATCGCACGGTGCCGGACGTGCTCGACGCCGTCGACGCCGACGAGGTCGATCTCGGATTCGTGCCGATCGAGAACTCGATCGAGGGCACCGTCAACTTCGCTCAGGACGCGCTTGCGTTCGACCACGAGCTGTTGATCCAGCGCGAGGTCGTGCTGAACATCGAGCACTGCCTGCTGGCGCCCCCGGGTACGACAATCGCCGACATCGACGTGATCACCTCCATCCCGGTCGCTACGGCGCAATGTCATCAGTTTCTGCGCAGCCGTCTCCCTCACGTCGAGATACGCGCTGCGAACAGCACCGCCGATGCGGCCCGCCTCCTCGGCGAGAGTCTCGAGTTCGGGCACGCCGCGATTGCCCCACGCGTCGCCGCCGCGCTCTACGGCCTCGACGTCCTCGAGTCATCCATCGCCGACAACGACAGCAACCAGACCCGGTTCGTCCTCGTCGGCAAGCAGAACGTGCCGCCCCGCACCGGTCATGACAAGACCGCTCTCGTCGTCTACCAGCGCGCCGACGAACCGGGCAGCCTGATCAGCATCCTGCAGGAGTTCGCGGCGCGACGGATCAACCTCAGCAACCTGATCAGCCGGCCGACCAAGCGCGGCGGACTCGGTGACTATTGCTTCATCCTGTACGCCGACGGCCATCTCGAGGACGAACTGTTGGCCGACGTGCTTCGCTCGCTCCGCGCCAAGCAGGGCCTCGTCAAGTTCCTCGGCTCGTATCCGGCTGGCGGAGAACACGCGCACAGCGCGCGCGAGCATGCCGATGCGCGGTGGCGCGAGGCTGACGACTGGGTCGAGTCCCTGCGTCTGTCGATCAACTCGCGCTGACGAGTTGCTCATCGCCTTCTCACCACTCTCTTACGCTGGCGCGTTACACCGTGGAAGTGAGGTCGGGTGAGAGGGAGAGCATCATGGGCGACGTGATCGAAGAGATCGAGCGAATGCCGTGACCGGCCCCCGGATCATCGTCGCTGAGGACGAACGCGCTGTCCGCGAATCGTTGACGCGCGCGCTCACCCTCGAGGGCTACTCGGTGAGGGCCGTGTCCGACGGTGCGCAGGCGTTGGAAGCGCATCGAGCCGAACCCGCTGACGTCGTCGTCCTGGACGTGATGATGCCCGTTGTCGACGGGTTGACAGCGTGCCGTGTGCTGCGCAGCGAGAAGAATCGCGTCCCGATCCTGATGGTCACCGCACGGACCGAGACGTCGGACCGGGTTGCCGGTCTCGATGCCGGCGCGGACGATTACCTCACCAAACCGTTCGCTCTCGATGAACTGTTGGCGCGTCTACGCGCGCTGTTGCGTCGATCCCAGCTCGACGAGAACGCTCTGCCGATGACCCTTTCTGTCGGCGATCTCCGCGTCGATTCTGCGGCCCGTCGGGTGTGGGCCGGCGAGAGCGAGGTCGACCTGTCCAAGACCGAGTTCGACCTGCTCGAACTGTTGGTCCGCAACGCTGGGATCGTGCTCGATCAGAGCACGATCTACGAGCGCATCTGGGGCTACGACTTCGGACCGGACTCGAAGAACCTCGCCGTCTACATCGGGTATCTGCGCCGCAAGATCGACACCGACGGTCGGCTCGCGCTGATCCACACCGTGCGCGGCGTCGGGTACACGGTCCGGGCGAAATGAGAGCGGGTCGGCGATGAGTCTGCGCGCCAAGCTGGCCCTTGTTCTGGCATCGTTGGCGGCCCTCGCTGCCACCAGCGTTGGTTGGCTGAGCTATGACGCGACTCGCGACCGGATGTTGTCCGAGATCGACAACACACTGCACTCGGCCACCCAGCTACGCGGCGACCGGATCCCCGGCTACGGAAATAATCCGGGGGCGAGCAACTCCGGTGGGGTCGGCCCGAGGATCGGGATCGGCGGTGGCAACGGCGACCAGATCCGTCCGTTCGGTGTCGAGCAGTACGTGACACAGGAGTTGAACAGTGCCGGTCAACGACTGCACGGCACACTGGACGTGACGTTGCCCGTCGATGATTCCGAACGCGGCATCGCTGCCATCGGTGCCGGACAGGTGCTGCACACGGTGACGGCATCGGACGGCCATCACTACCGGGTGTTGACCCGGGCGACGAAATCCGCCACGCTGCAGATCGGGCGCGACCTGTCGGAGATGGAAAATGTCCTCTCCGACCTGAGCAAGCGGATTCTTCTGGTCGGCGGGATCGCTGTCGGCGTTGCTGCGATCGCCGGTTGGCTGTTCGCCCGCGGGTTGACGAAGTCGCTGCGAACGCTGACCTCTGCGGCTGCTGAAGTCTCGACGACCGGTCGGCTGGACATCGACGTCAGCGCCGACGGCCGGGACGAAGTCGGCCGGCTGGGGATGGCCTTCTCGTCGATGCTCGGCGCGCTCTCGCGCTCGCGTGAAGAACAGCAGCGGCTGGTGCAGGATGCCGGCCACGAATTACGGACCCCGTTGACCAGTTTGCGGACCAACGTCGACGTGCTGCGCCGGCACACCGACCTTCCCGCGGAGATGCGCGCGAG
>JAYTRT010000524.1:0-12825 GCA_043746045.1 Actinomycetota bacterium
GTCATCGGAGACGGCATCACGACTGTTGTCGCCGACCGAGCTCACGACGCCTTCTACGGCAACTGCGACCCCGTGGTCACCGGTGCCCATATCGCCCGATTGTGTCCGCAGCCGATCGCAACGGTCGTGCAGCCGGCCACCAATGCATCGTGGCGCCACGTCCCCAGCACATACGTGCGCTGTACCGCCGATGCTGCGGTTGCCCTCTCCAACCAGGATGTGATGGCGGCCCGCTGCACGAACGTCGAGACACTCGACGCCGACCACTCGCCGTTCGCCTCGATGCCGGCCGAGACGGCCGAGATCATCGCCAGGATCGTCCGTGGCTGACACGTCATCCGTGAAGCCCGAGGCGGCGATGAAGGTGCGGATCGGGTACGGGTTCGGAACCGGGACACGGCTCAACGACGGTGGGTTCTCGGTCGTGGTCGACGCGCTCGAGCGCTTGCGATTCGACAGTCTGTGGCTGAGCGAACGAATCGGCGGTGAGGCTCCCGATCCGCTGGTCGCGATGTCGTTCGCAGCCGGTCGCACGAAGCGGCTGAAGTTCGGCATGAGCGTGATGGTCCTGCCGGGCCGGAATCCCGTCGTGCTCGCCAAGGAATTGGCAACGCTCGATCGCCTGTCCGACGGGCGGCTGCTCCCGGCATTCGGGCTCGGCGTGGCCAACCCGCACGAGCAGCAGGCGTTCGGTGTCGAGCGCAAGGACCGGGCCAAGATCTTCGACGAAGCGCTGACCGTGATGCGCAGCTGCTGGAACGACGAGACCACCACATTCCACGGCGAGCGGTTCGACTACACCGATCTGCGCGTCCTGCCGAAACCCGTACAGAAACCACTCGAGGTCTGGCTCGGCGGTATCGCCCCATCCGAGTTGAAGCGAGTCGGTCGGATGGCGGACGGTTGGCTGCCATCGTTCATCACCCCCGCCGACGTCGCGGCGGCCCGCCCGGTGATCGAACAGGTGGCCTCCGAGCACGAACGGTCCGTCCCGGACGACCACTACGGTGCGCTGATCCCGTACGCACACGGTCCGCTTCCCGACGCACTCGTCGCCGGACTGGCCGCCCGTCGCCCGGACATCACCGATCCGCGCCAACTCGTCCCGCAGGGCTGGGATCAACTTCTGGCCTTGATCGATCAGTTCGTCGATGTGGGGACAACCAAGTTCGTCGTCCTCCCCATCGTCGAACCACAGGGTCCGGACGGTTGGACCGCCGAGCTCGAAGCCGCTGCACAGCTGCTGCTCCCCCGCCAGACCTGATCAGCCGCGGATCAGCGGCGGATCTCGTACGCCAACTCGGGTCCGATACCGACGACCCGTGCGCCGGCGCTGACCTCTCGCCCGACGGTGACCGCGAATGCATCGCGCCATTCCGTGGCAAGGGCCGGATCCCGCTTACGGATGTTGACGATGTTGACGGGCAACTCCGCGTAGACGACGGCGGCTGCCGTCGTGGTGACCACGGGCGCTCCGTCGGTGCCGACCGCGAGTATCCGCTCGCGGGGAAGTGCGCCGACAACCGGTGCGTGTGCCTCCGGCGGTTCGTCATCGAGACCCCACCTGACGAGGAACCTGTCCGAGCCGAGCCCTCCGCTGAACGCGTCATCGAGCGTCCCGTAGTAGTCGTGGTGGAAACTGAGCACGCGTGCGCCGAGCTTGGCCAGATTGAAGCGCGCGTTCGCAGCGTGCAGCGGGTCGTAGGTCCATTCCACGGCGTCCATCCCCGAGGCTCGGACGAACTCGCGTTGGTGCTGCTTGATCCGTGCACCGAGTCCCAGCGCGCGAAAGCCGTCCAGGAAACCAATCACATGCGAGTGGAGGCGCCACTCACCGCCGCTCGGTGCACCGACGTGATGCGGCCAGCCGAAACCGCCCCCGATCATCCGGCCGTCGACCAGGACACCGGTGACGTAACAACCCGAACGCGCCATCGCGACCAATGTGTCCGCCGACGCCACGGCGCTCGACTCGTAGAGACCCCACACATCGGCGAGAACTCGCGCCAGTTGCTCACACTGCTCGGGGGCAGCAACGGCGATCAGTTCCACACCCTGTTCCATCCGCTCCATCCGGTTGGAGTCGCCGTATCCACTGCTCATATGGGCCACAGTCTGACGACCTGCAACAGTGGCTGCAATGGAAACCTCCACAGCGCACGTCGGAGGCGGCTCGATCCTCGAGATGTTCGAGCTGCGGCGACTGAAGATGCCCCTCGTTCGGCCATTTCGGACGAGTTTCGGGACCGAGACCGTGCGCGAAGTGATGGTGGCACGCGTGGTGACCAGCCGTGGCGAGGGCTGGGCGGAGTGCTCGATCGAATCGGAACCGCTGTACCTCAGCGAGTTCCTCGACGCAGCCGATCATGTGATCAGTGACCATCTCGTGCCGCGACTGTTCGCCGCGTCGTCCGACACATCGGGGGGTGGTCCGTCCAGTGGTGTGCGGGCCGAGCAGGTCGCAGCCGTGCTGGCACCGGTCAAGGGACACAGGATGGCCAAAGCGGCGCTCGAAATGGCCGTTCTCGACGCACAACTCCGCGCCGACGAACTGTCGTTCCAGCACTACCTCGGATCGTCTCGCGTCGCCGTCCCGGTGGGCGTTTCGGTCGGCATCACCGACACGGTCGACGAACTCATCGCCGTTGTGTGCGGCTATGTCGACGAGGGCTACACCCGCGTCAAGCTCAAGATCGAACCGGGTTTCGACATCGAGCCGGTTCGAGCGATCCGGTCGGCCCATCCCGACCTCATGCTGCAGGTCGATGCGAACACCGCGTACTCGATCGATGACATCGACCATCTCCGACAGCTCGACCAATTCGGACTGGTGCTGATCGAGCAACCGTTCGGCGAGGACGATCTGGTCGGTCACGCAGAGCTGGCGCGCCGGATCTCGACGCCGATCTGTCTGGACGAGGCGATCCGCTCGATCGATCACGTCCGTTCGGCGCTCGCCCTCCGAGCGGCACACATCATCAACATCAAGCCGGCGCGCGTCGGTGGGTACCTGGCCGCCGTCGCGATCCACGACCTCTGCCTGGCCGAAGGAGTGCCCGTCTGGTGCGGCGGGATGCTGGAGACGGGCATCGGCCGCGCTGCGAATCTGGCCCTCGCTGCGCTCCCCGGTTTCACCCTCCCCGGCGACATCTCGGCGACGAAGCGCTACTGGACCCGCGACATCACTGCGCCATTCGACCTCGTCGACGGTCTGATCAGGGTCCCGACCGACCCCGGTTTCGGCGTCGAGGTGGACGTCGAGTTCGTCGATTCGATCACGTTCGAACGTCGCGAGCTGCGGCCGACATGATCGGATTGACTTTTCGTTCATCCAGCGACGACCGTCGCACACCGCTGCCTATGGTCGAGAGATGGCCGTTTCGGACGCTGCAGTGAGCAGCGGACGGCACCGTCTCACGGTTCGTCCGTACGAATCCGCGGGAGTTGCAACCACCATCACGATTGCCGGTGAGTTGAACGAACGCGATCGGCAACGTCTCGAAGCGGTGTTGATCGACCCACTCCTGGAGACCGGGTCGTGGGACCCGACGGTCCTCGCCCACCAGCTCGACATCGGGCTCATCCCGGGGGTCACCGACACCGCTGCTGCGCAGGTCATTCATGCTGCCTCGCTGCTCGGCATCGCCGTTGCCGACGCCTCGGTCGGCCGCCTTGTCGACGTCGCACCGGCCTCGATCGACGGGCTGAACGGCGGATCCAGCGGCGACTTGACCGGCGACTTGACCGGCGACTTGACCGACGGAGAGATCCGGCGCCATTGGGCGAACGCCGTGATCGAGCGGTGGGCGGTCGGCCGCGCCGTCGAACCCGGCTTCGCAGCCGGCACGACGGTCGATGCAGCCACCGAGCACATCGATCTTCCTGCGGATGACGAGGGTCTGGCCGCGCTCAGCCGCTCACGTGGTCTGGCACTCGACGTCGCCGAACTGCATGTCATCCGCGACCACTTCGCCGGTGTCGGTCGGTCACCGACGGACGCCGAATTGGAGACCCTCGCCCAAACGTGGAGCGAGCATTGCGCACACAAGAGCTTTCGTGCCGATGTCCTGCTGGACGACGGTACGGTCGCCGAGCCCCTACTGGCCCGGCTGCGCCGCAGCACGACCGAGATCGACGCGCCCTTCGTCGTCTCCGCGTTCGACGGCAACGCGGGAATCGTCCGTTTCGGACCGGACCTGACCTACGCGTTGAAGTGCGAGACACACAACCATCCATCGGCGATCGAGCCGTTCGGCGGAGCCAACACCGGTGTCGGCGGCGTGATCCGCGACATCATCGGTGCCCACCACCGCGCGATTGCCTGCACGAACATCCTCTGCTTCGGGCCTGCCGACACGCCCGATGACGAACTGCCGGACGGCGTGTTGAGCCCACGGCGGATCATCGACGGAGTCGTCGCGGGTATCGCCGACTACGGGAACAAGATCGGCCTACCGACCGTCGCCGGCGGAGTCCTGTACGACCCCGCGTACGTGTCCAACCCACTCGTGTTCGCCGGATGCATCGGGGTGTCGCCGACTGGTCGACCGCCACTCACGGGGCCGCATGCCGGCGACCGGATCGTGGTGTTCGGTGGTCGCACCGGGCGCGACGGAATTCGTGGAGCGACGTTCTCGTCGATGGAGATGGATGCAACCACCGGCGATGTCGCCGGCGCAAGCGTGCAGATCGGTGACCCGATCGTCGAGAAGCTGGTCAGCGATCTGCTGGTCGATGCGTGGGACCTCTACTCAGCCATCACCGACTGTGGCGCCGGCGGTCTGTCCTCGGCGATCGGCGAGTTGGCCGAGCACACCGGCGCCGATGTGGAACTGACCAAGGTGCCGCTGAAGTACGCCGGACTGGCGCCATGGGAGATCTGGCTCAGCGAAGCGCAGGAACGAATGGTCGTTGCCGTGGCGCCGAGCCAGTTCGACGCGCTGGCCGAACTGGCGGCCCTGCACGGCGTCGAACTCAGTGACGTCGGTTCGTTCACCGGCGACGGTCGGCTCGTGGTTCGGTTCCAGGGTCGACCGGTGATCGAACTGGATACGACTTTCCTGCACGACGGCCGCCCGCGTCGTCGCCTGCAGGCGACGACGCCGACGCCCGTACGCGTCGCCGACGATGCCAGGATCATGGCACCAGCGTGTCCTTCCCCCCGGGACACGCTGCTCGCCCTGCTCGCCCATCCGAACATCGCCAGCAAAGCGAGCATCATTCGTCGTTACGACCACGAGATCCTCGGCGGCACAGTGGTCCGTCCGCTGACCGGCGTGCGCAACGACGGTCCCGGCGACGGTGTCGTGCTGGCCGACCCGGCGGACACGTCGGGAATCGCGATCGGCATCGGTGTCAACCCGTGGTACGGCCTGCACGATCCCGAACACATGGCATGGGCCGTCGTCGACGAGGCGATCCGCAATGTGGTCGTCACGGGTGCCGACCCGACTGCCGTTGCCCTCATGGACAACTTCTCGTGGGGCAACCCGACTCGCGCGACCACCTTCGGTGAACTCGTCGCGGCCGTGCAGGGCTGTGTCGACGCAGCCCACTTCTACGGGGCGCCATTCGTCTCCGGCAAGGACTCGTTGAACAACGAGTACCTCACCGCCGATGGCACGCGCCGGGCCATTCCTCCGACGTTGGTGATCACAGCGGTCGCCCCGATGCACGACGTGGCGCTCGCAGTCACGTCGGACCTGAAGCAACCCGGCAACATCCTGGTCCTGCTCGGCCGCACGCTGCCCGAGTTCGGTGGCAGCCATCTGCTGATGCTCACCGATGAGCACACGACCCAGGGCCGTGCTGTGCCATCACCCGATGCCGGTGCCATGGCCCGGTACACCGCTGTTCACATCGCGATGCAGCACGGGCTGATCGTGTCGGCGCACGACTGCAGTGAGGGCGGATTCGGCGTTGCGGTGGCCGAGATGGCGATCGGTGGCCGACTGGGTGTCGACCTCGATCTGCGCCGTGCGCACACCGAGCCGACCGTTGCGCTGTTCAGCGAATCGAACGGTCGGATCATCTGCGAAGTCCAGCCGGCGAACGTCGACGCATTGCTGGCGATGTTTCCCGCAGACGCGGTCGAGATCGGCACGGTCACAACGGGTTCCGATCTTGTCGTCGAGCCGTACTTCACGGTCGGCATCGACGATCTGGTCAACGCCTTCAACGGCCCCGCCCTCGACGAGCCGACGGTCGTCGGAGGTCATCGATGAGCAGGCCCGTCGCCCTCGTCCTCCGTGCTCCAGGGACGAACCGCGATGGCGATGCCGCCTTCGCCCTCGAACTCGCCGGTGCCGCCCCTCGGCGGTCACTGCTCAACGAAGTCTTCGCCAATCCGAAGTTGCTGCACGAGGCGCAGATGTTGGTGATCCCCGGGGGGTTCTCGTTCGCCGATGCTCTTGGCGCCGGTCGGCTGTTCGCGCTCGAACTCGTCACCCGGCTGCGCGAGGAACTGATGACGTTCGTCGAAGCGGGCAAACCAGTGATCGGAATCTGCAATGGGTTCCAAGTCCTGATCCGCACCGGCCTTCTGCCCGCAGGTGGGATGGAGGTGGCGCTCGGCGCCAACGCCGCAAACGGTCAGCCGGCCGGTCAGTTCGTGTGCAACTGGGTCAGCCTGCAGCCGATGTCGAAGAAGTGCATCTGGACGGCGCCGTTGACCGACGAGATCGACTGCCCCATCGCCCACGGCGAAGGACGCCTGGCATGCGACAGCGACACACTTGCCGCGCTGTACGCCGACGACCAGATCGCGTTCCGATACACGAGTTCGAATCCGAACGGCTCGGTCGACGACATCGCCGGCATCTGCGACGGCACCGGTCTCGTCATCGGCCTGATGCCTCACCCCGAAAATCACGTCCTCCCTCGTCAGCATCCCCAGTACCTCCGCGGCCATCGCGGTGGTCTCGGCGGGGCGCTGTTCGAGGCGGGCGTCAACCATGCAAAGGACATCTGATGAGCATCTCCCCGACCGGCACGACCACCGCACCGGTGCCCTTCACAGACATCGTGCTCGACCTTCCCGACCGACGTGTCGGCAAGGTCCGCGTCTCCTACGAACTGCCCGACGACGAGCGATTGTTCGTGACGACGGACCGCCTTTCGGCCTTCGACCGCATCGTCGCCGCTGTGCCGTACAAGGGCCAGGTACTCAACGAGCTCGCCGCGTGGTGGTTCGCCAACACCGCCGACATCGTGCCCAACCACGTTCGGGGCGTGCCAGACCCGAACGTCACGATCGGTGTGTCGGCGCAACCATTGCCGGTGGAAGTCATCGTGCGCGGGCACATCACCGGCGTCACCTCGACATCGCTGTGGAAGCGCTACGCCGACGGCGAGCGGACGATCTACGGGTACGAACTTCCCGATGGTCTCGAGCAGCACCAGAAGCTGGACACGCCCATCATCACGCCGACCACGAAGGCCGAAGGCGGCGCCCACGACGAAGCTCTGACGTGCGCGCAGGTCGTCGACGACGGCATGGTGGCAGCCGATCTGTGGGCGAGGGTGCAGACGGCTGCACTTGCGCTGTTCGCCCGAGGCCAGGAGATCGCCGCCAACGCCGGTCTGATCCTCGCCGACACGAAGTACGAATTCGGTCTCGATCCAGCCGGCCAGCTGATCATCATCGACGAGATGCACACACCCGACTCGTCGCGATTCTGGGTCTCGGCCACCTACGCCGAACGGATCGCCAACGGCGAGGATCCCGAGAGCCTCGACAAGGAGCCGATCCGTCGAGCGCTGATCGCTGCCGGGTACAAGGGCGACGGACCGTCGCCCGACCTCGGACCAGAGGTCACAGCGCAGACGACGGCGCGATACATCAACGCCTTCGAGCGTTTGACCTGCCGTACGTTCGTGCCGGGCGTGTATCCCGTCGAGCCGCGAATGATCGAGGCTCTGCACAAGGTCGGCGTGTTGTGAGCACGCCAGTCACCGTCTCGGAGACGCCACTCGTCGTGATCCTGATGGGGTCGGGAGCCGACCGTGAACACTGCGCGAAGATCGCCGCTGTCCTGACCAAGCTCGATGTCGATCACGTCCAGCGCATCGGCTCGGCGCACAAGACCCCCGAACACGTCCTCCAGATCATCGAGCAGTACGAGTCGGGAGACCGGCCGATCATCTGGGTGACCATCGCCGGCCGGAGCAACGCCCTCTCCGCATTCGTCGACGCGAAGGTCATCTCGCCCGTCATCTCGTGCCCGCCACTGAGCATGCCCGAAGACGTCTGGTCGAGCTTGCGGATGCCCAGCGATGTCGCTCCCCTGGTCGTGCTCGACCCCGCCAATGCCGGTCTCGCCGCGGCCAAGATCGCTGCCCTGTACGATCCACCACTGCGCCAGCGAGTCGCCGCGCACAAAGCTGGCGAGGCCGCCAAGGTCACGGCAGCAGATGCGGAGATCCAGCATGTTCCCCGATGAGACGCCGGTCACGATCGGCCGCAGAAGTCCGGACGACATCCAGACTGACGATGCTCCGCACGAGGAGTGTGGCGTCCTCGGCATCTCCACGCCGCACGGTGACGGCGTGGCGCAGATGGCGTTCTTCGGGCTGTTCGCACTGCAGCACCGGGGCCAGGAGGCGGCCGGTATCGCTGTCAGCGACGGCGTACGCGCCCGCACCCACAAAGAGGCGGGACTGGTCAGCACGGTGTTCACGCCGGAGGTTCTCGCCCCGCTGACCGGCTATCACGCGATCGGCCATACGCGCTACAGCACCACCGGTGGATCCACACTGAAGAACATCCAGCCGTTCCTGGTCGAGACCATGCACGGCACGCTCGCCGTCGCCCACAACGGAAACCTCGTCAACGCCACGTCACTGCGTGAGGAACTGCTCGGCCGAGGTTTCGGGCTGAGCGCGACGAGCGACACGGAAGTGCTCACGTTGATGCTCGCCGCTGCAGGCGGGCGCACGTGGGAAGAGCGGGTCGAGCGGACCAT
Organism: Actinomycetota bacterium; assembly: GCA_043746045.1. Lineage (GTDB taxonomy): Bacteria > Actinomycetota > Acidimicrobiia > Acidimicrobiales > Ilumatobacteraceae > WLMZ01. The sequence goes on from JAYTRT010000524.1 coordinate 8,964, forward strand.
GCCGGCCTGGAAGGGCGCGTATTCGATGGTGATCCTCGCCAACGACAGGGTCCTGGCCGTGCGCGATCCATGGGGCTTTCGTCCGCTCTCGGTCGGTCGGCTGCCGCGCGGCGGGTGGGCCGTGGCATCGGAGACCTGTGCACTGCAGACACTCGGCTGCGATGACATCAGCGAAGTGCAGCCGGGCGAGATCGTCACCCTGATGGGGGCCGACATCCACCGCCGTCAGGCGATGGCCCCAACGGTCGGCGCCCACTGTTCGTTCGAATTCGTCTATTTCAGCCGACCGGACAGCGAGTGGGACGGCCGCAACGTGCATCACGTCCGCCAGCGTCTCGGCGAACAACTGGCCGACGAATGGCCGACAGAGGCCGACGTCGTGGTGCCCGTTCCCGACTCGTCGATCCCCGCTGCGATCGGATACTCCCGGCGCAGCGGCTTGCCGTACAACGACGGCCTGATCAAGAACCGCTACATCGGTCGCACGTTCATCGAGCCGACCCAGGCGATGCGCGAACGCGGCGTCGCCCTGAAGTTCAACGCTCTCGGCGCAAACCTCGCCGGCAAACGGGTGATCCTGATCGACGACTCGCTGGTGCGGGGAACCACTGCCGGTCCGCTGGTGGCCCTGCTCCGCAAAGCCGGCGCCAAAGAGGTGCACATGCGCATCACATGTCCACCGATCACGCACGCCTGCCACTTCGGCGTCGACATGGGACACGACAACGAACTGATCGCGGCGCACCTGACGGTCGACGAGATCCGTGAACGGATCGGCGCCGACTCACTGGCCTTTTTGTCGCTCGACCGGATGATGCAGGCCATCGATCGCCAGTCCGGCTACTGCAATGCCTGCTTCACCGGCCGCTATCCGATCGAAGTCAGCGATGCCCAGGGCAAGCTCAACTTCGAAGGCGTGCTTGCGTGAGCCCTGACGACCAGATCGATGTGCTGATCGTCGGCGGCGGGGCGCGCGAGCATGCGCTTGCCTGGGCCGCCCAGCGCTCACCGCGATGCGGTTCGTTGTCCGTCGCACCCGGCAACGACGAAACCCCCGGGCGGCGGGTTGCTCTGGCTGTCGACGATGTGCACGGCCTGACCGCGTTCGCGGTCGAGCAGGGCATCGATCTGGTCATCGTCGGGCCCGAAGTGGCGCTCGCTGCGGGACTGGTCGACTCGTTGTCGGCTGCCGGCATCGCCGCCTTCGGCCCCAGTCGAGCGGCCGCCCAACTGGAATGGGACAAGGCATTCACCCGAGAGATCGCCGACGAACTGAAGCTGCCGTCGCCCGCGTTCGCCAGTTTCGCGTCCGCAGCCCAGACCGACGAGGCGATTGCTTGGTGGAAGGCCCTCGGCCGACCAATCGTGGTCAAGCAGGTCGGTCTGGCGAGCGGCAAAGGGGTTGCCGTTCCATTGGACGACGACACCTGTGAAGCGGCGATCCGCTCGTTCTTCCACAGTGGCGGAGTGGTGCTCGAAGAACGTCTGCGTGGGCCGGAATGCTCGCTGCTCGCGTTCTGCGACGGCACGACAGCGAAGTCACTGCCGATCGCCCAGGATCATAAACGGCTCGGCGAAGGCGATACCGGACCGAACACCGGCGGGATGGGGGCCTACGCACCAGGGCCGGTGGCGTTCGACGGCGACGAGCTGACCGCTACGTTCATCCAACCCGTCGTCGACCACATGCGCGAGCGCGGTACACCGTTCGTCGGGATGCTCTACGCCGGGCTGATGCTGACCAGCGAGGGTCCGAAGTTGCTCGAATTCAACTGCCGCTTCGGCGACCCCGAGGCCCAGGTGTTGTTGCCGCTCCTGGAGTCCGATCTGTTGACAGTGTTGCAGGCGTGTTGCGCGGGCGAGCTGGCGTCGACCCAGATCTGCATCCACGCGGGTGCTGCTCTCGGCGTGGTCATCGCGGCTGCCGACTACCCGTCACCGGGCGCAGCGCTCGGCGCGCTGTCCGGCAACGTCTCCGGCAACGACTCGGGCAACGACACCGGCGATGGTCGGCAGGCAACGTTGGTGTTCCGCGGCAACGCCGGCGGACGCGAGTACACGGTCGTCGGTGTTGCGCCGTCGCTCGGTGAAGCTCGGGTTCTGGCGTACGACCACGTCCGGCACATCGCCCCAGCCGACGCCCGCTATCGCCGCGACATCGGTTGGCGCGCCCACGGCGCGTCGCTGTCCTCGTACGCGGCCGCCGGTGTGGACATCGACGAGGGCACCCGTGCCGTCGACCAGCTCAAAGCCAGCGTGGAAAGCACACACACGTCGTCGGTGCTCGGCGGCATCGGTGCGTTCGGCGGCACGTTCGATCTCTCGTCCATCATGAGCATGCAGCACCCCGTCCTCGTTGCGTCCACAGACGGTGTCGGGACCAAGGTGGAGCTGGCAGCTCGCGCCGGACGGTACGACGTGCCCGGTCAGGACATCGTCAACCACTGCATCAACGACGTCCTCGTCCAAGGTGCTCGGCCGCTGTTCTTCCTCGACTACTTCGCCTCGTCGTCGATCAAGGCCGAACAGGTCGCAGCAGTCGTCGGCGGGATGTCGATGGCCTGCGCAGCCTCGGGCTGCGTGCTGCTCGGCGGCGAGACCGCCGAGATGCCGGGCGTGTACATGCCCGGCGCATTCGACGTCGCCGGAACGCTCGTCGGTGTGGTCGAGCGTGACCGTCTCCTCCCGCTGCAGACGATCGCTCCCGGAGACGTGCTCCTCGGTCTGCTCTCGTCCGGCCCGCACACCAACGGCTACTCGTTGTTGCGCAGGTTGTTCGATTGGCTTCCGCTCGACGCCCGACCGGCCCCGCTCGAGTGCTCGATCGGCGACGCGTTGCTGGTCCCCCATCGCAGCTATCTCGACGCACTGCAACGTGCCCTCGGCGACCACGGACTGATCAAGGGTCTCGCCCACATCACCGGCGGTGGCCTGATCGACAACGTTCCTCGCGTCCTGCCTTCCAATTGCGATGCGTCGATCAAGCTCGGGTCGTGGCCGATGCCGCCGCTGTTCCAGTTGGTGCAGGACGTGGCCTCCGGACTTCCGCAGGACGAGCTGTACCGCACGGTGAACATGGGCATCGGCATGGTCATCGTCGTCGACGCGGACCGAGTGACCGAGCTGCGCGACTGCATCAGCGATCCGACGTGGATCATCGGCGAGATCATCGCCGGCGACAAACACGTCCGGCTTGTCTGACACGCCGTCGATGACGAGCTCTCGATGACGATCCGGCTTGTCGTCCTGGCCTCGGGAAACGGCAGCAACTTCCAGGCACTCGTCGATGCGTCTCGCGACGGTCGGCTCGACGCCGAAGTCGTGGCGCTGGTGTGCAACAGATCCGACGCGTTCGTCGTGGAACGCGCGGCGTCCGAAGGTGTCCCGACGTCGGTGATCGGCCCATCAGCCGGAGAGTCACGCCCAGATTTCGATGCCCGCCTGGCTGCGACCGTTGCGCTCGCCACGCCGGATTTCGTCGTTCTCGCGGGGTGGATGCGAATGCTGTCGATGGCTTTCCTCGGGTGCTTCCCCGGTCGGGTCGTCAACCTGCATCCCGCGCTCCCAGGCGAGTTCCCGGGCACCCACGCCATCGAGCGGGCCCTCGCTGCCGGCGTCGGCCGAACCGGGGTGATGGTCCACTACGTGCCCGACGAAGGCATGGACGACGGACCGCTGATCGCCACCGTCGAGGTGGAGATCCTGCCCGACGACACCGTCGAATCGCTGTCCGCACGGGTCCACGCCTGCGAGCGCGATGTCCTCGTCAGCGCCCTGCAAACCCTCGCGACCACCCAAAACCCCTGAACCCAAAAGTTCCGCGAGCGCTTTCGTACCAGTATGAGGTCTTTTTCGCTCGCAA
>JAYTRT010000525.1:0-12807 GCA_043746045.1 Actinomycetota bacterium
CGCAGCTGCGACTGCGCCAGGCGCTCCGACAATCGGTAGCGCTACCGCGGGCAATGCCCAGGCGACGGCGACCTGGACTGCGCCGGCAAGCAACGGCGGCGCAGCTATCACGGGCTATACGGTGACGGTGCTCGATGCCGCCAACGCCCAGGTCGGCGCACTTCGGCCGGCAGGAGCGGCGGCGACCAGCCTTGTCGTCACCGGTCTGACCAATGGAACTGCGTACCATTTCACGGTCACTGCCACCAACGCCATCGGCACTGGTCCGGCCTCTGCGTCGTCCAACACAGTGACGCCGACAGCGCCGCCAGCGCCCGTGGCGGCAACGGTGCCGGGTGCGCCGACAATCCTGGCGGCCACGAGGGGAGCCAATGGCAACCCAATCACGGCTACCGCAAACTGGACGCCGGGTACCACGGGCGGTAGCCCAATCACGGGCTACCAGGTCTTTGCCCAGGTGATGAGTACGAAGGGTGGGGGTGCCGTGGCAGTTGGCGCACCGATTCTCGCACTCGCTGGTGCAACAGCTCGCTCCGTGACGTTCACCTTCACGACCCCGAACCTGTTCGTCAGGTTCTTCGTCAAGGCGGTCAACGGGGTAGGCACCGGGCCGGCATCGGCGAACTCCAACACGGTGGTGCCCAGGTAATCAACATCGGTGAGGCGGCCGGGTAACACCGGCCGTCTCATCACTTTTTGAGTTTGGTGGGTCTTGGTCGCAGCACAACCACAACAAAAAGTATGAGTCCCGCGGCGTGGTGGGTTTTGGGGGGTCCACCTTGAGGTGAGCCATCGGCGTGATTCTTGGTGTGTTCCGCAAGAACCCACCGAAGGAGAACACACCGATGGCTCTTGATGAGTCTGCCCTGCCCGAACTTCTCGACGCGCTCCGTGCCGGCGATGGAGTGAACCTGATCCGTGACACGGTCCGTTTGGTGATGCAAGAGCTGATCGAGCTCGAAGCCGCTGAGACGATCGGCGCCGCCAGATACGAACGAACCGATGGTCGCACGAATGAACGCAACGGTCACCGCCCGCGATTGTTGTCGAGCCAGGCCGGTGACATCGAGTTGAAGATCCCGAAGCTGTCGCATGGCAGCTTCTTCCCGTCGCTGCTGTCACCGCGGCGACGCATGGATCAGGCGGCGCATGCGGTGATCATGCGGGCCTACGTCGAAGGTGTCTCGACCCGCTCCGTGGATGATCTGGTCCAGGCGTTGGGGATCGACTCGGGGATATCCAAGTCGCAGGTGTCGAGGATCTGCGCCCGACTCGACGTCGAGGTCGACGCGTTCCGGAACGAATCACTCGCCCACATCGAGTTCCCCTACGTCTACTTGGACGCGACGCATGTGAAAGCGCGTGACACCAACTTGCACCAGGTCGTGTCCCGAGCGGTCGTGATCGCAACCGGGGATCACCGGGTCGGCGAAGCTCTGGCCAACGGCTACATCCACGGCATCGATCGGGTCTTTCGTCCGCTCGATCTCTGACGCAAACGCGACGCCCGCTGTTAGCGGCCTGAGTATCGGCGAACAGGGCTCGACCGCTAGCGCGGGTGTTCACCGTGACAGCGCCCAGACCGCACTTGGGCTGTGCCCGATGATGACGTCGGTGCCGAGTGCGTCCGACCCCGCTCCGCACTTCAGTTCCCGAGCCGTGAGGGTGTCGGTGGTTCGAGGATCTCGCGGTCCGATCGGTCGAGGAGTTGGCCGATCAGGGGGAGCTCGTAGCGGCGTTGGATGGTGATGCCGTAGAAGTTCTCGTAGAGGTCTGGCACGACGGCGAGCTCGACGAGTCGTCCGTTGCGCAGTTCGTCCTGGGCGACGACTGTCGGCATCAGCGCAATGTTGCCGGAGTCGCGCGCGAGGAGGCGCAACAGCGCCATGTCGTCCACTTCGGCGCGAACGTGAGGGCGGATGCCGAGCTGCACGCACCGGAGGTCGAACGTGAGCCGCATCTCGTTGTCGCGACCGGGTAGGAGCAGCGGCACGTGCGCGAGGTCGTCGGGGAACCGGAAGGGCTGCGCGTCGGGATGCCCCACGAGGCTGACCGGCTGTTGCGCGATGCGATGGCATCGCCATGGATCGGTGGGACTTGCATGCACCCGCTGGTTGCACAGGACGAGGTCGAGCGAGTGCACGCGGAGACGGGCGAGCAACTCCGGCAGGCTGCCGGAGACGAGGACGAGATCGACGTCGGAGCGGTCGAGCAGCGGCCTGATGAAGTTTTCTTGGAAGTTGCGGGACGTCGTGGCAACGGCGCCGATCCGGACGATCTGGCGGTCCGCGCGTCGGCCTTCACGCAGCACCTCGATCAGTTCGTTGCCCGACGCGAAGATCGCATCGGCGTATGAGAGCGCGAGGTGACCGGCTTCGGTCAACACGAGCGTGCGACCAGCACGTTGGAAGAGCGACTGGCCGAGATCGGACTCCAGCTGCTTGATCTGGGCGGACAGCGCCGACTGCGAGACGTGCAGCTGCCGTGCTGCGCGGGTGAGGTTGCCCTCTTTGGCAACCGCCCAGAAGTAGCGGAGGTGATGAAAGTTGAGCGGGTTCGTCACTGGATCGACCGTTCTGCTGAGGTGAACGAAATGTAGCCGATCACATATTGGACGGAATGATTGCGAGACGTCACGATGATGAGATTCCACGCCCAACCCGGAAGTAGTCACCCGTGCTCGTCGCTGTCACCCCAATCTGGCTCGCCCCCGTGTCGCTCGCCCCAGCAGCCGTTCTCATCGTCGCGATGGCTTCGATCGGGCGACGCACGGCTCCGGTCAAGGCGTGGCGAACGGCGCGCACTGCCACCCTCTTCGTCGTTGTGATGTCTGTCGGGCTGGCCGCAGCTCGTGTGGTCGCAGGCGCCGAGGCCAACGATGTCGTCCGCGTCGACTCGCTAACGGCGGTGATGCTCGTGCTGGTGTCGTTCGTTGGTTGGGTGGTGGTGCGCTTTTCGGGAACGTACCTCGACGGCGATCCGTACGAGGCTCGCTATGCCCGCCGGATGCTGGCCACGCTCGCGTCCGTGTCGGTGGTCGTCGTCGCCAACGATGTCGTCCTGCTGATCGCGGCCTGGACGGCAACGAGCCTGGCGCTGCACGGGCTCCTCGTCCACTTCCGTGATCGACCGGTCGCAGTGGCGGTGGCGCACAAGAAGTTCCTGCTCGCACGCTGCGCGGACGTGTGCATGATTGGCGGGGCGGTTGCGTTCTGGTCGACGTTCGACACGCTGCGGATCGACGAGATCGGCCGAGCGGCGCAGGCGCCGGGATCGTTTCCACTCGGTGCGCAGATCGGCATCGTGTTCGTCGCGTTCGCTGCGGTCCTGAAGTCCGCACAACTACCGTTCCACGGCTGGCTGATCCAGGTGATGGAAGCGCCCACGCCCGTGTCGGCCCTGCTGCACGCAGGCGTGGTCAACCTCGGCGGTTTCGTGCTCCTGCGGTTCGCCCCGGTGGTCGACCACGCTGCGCCGACGCGAGCGCTGCTGGTCGTCGTCGGTGTGTCGACGGCGGTGTTGGCATCGCTGGTCATGACGACACGGGTCAGCGTGAAGGTGGCGCTGGCGTGGTCGACCTGTGCCCAGATGGGCTTCATGCTCGGCCAGTGCGGGCTGGGTCTGTGGGAGATGGCATTGGTCCACCTCGTGGCCCACTCGCTCTACAAGGCGCATGCGTTCCTCACGGCCGGCACGACGGTGCGGCGCACCCAGACTCGTCGGCTGGCGCCTTCGAGCGGCTCGCTCCACCTACGAGACGTCGCGATCGGTGCGGGTGCAGCGATGATGGCCACGGCAGCAATCGGTCTCGTGTGGCAGGCGCTGCCAGGAACCGCAGAGCTGTCGAGCACCGTCTGGGTGATGCTCGGCGTCGTGGCTCTGGCGGTCGCACCGTTGATCGAGCCGGTCGGCCGGCGTCGAGTCACCCCGTCGACGCTCGGAGCACTCGTCGTGCCGGTCGCCTACCTCGCGCTCCACGACACGGCCAGCCGCATCGTCCCCCACGGAACCGTCGCACCGGCAGGGCTGTTGATCGTGACTGCGGTCGGGTTCGCCGGACTGTTCGTGGTGCAGTCGTCGTACCGATTACGACCTGAGTCGCCGGCGCTGCGCCGCCTCCGTCCGTGGATCTACTCCGGCATGTTCCTCGACGATGCCTTCACCCGACTCGCCTTCGCCATGTCCACGCCGCCGCCAGCCCACGCCCGGACAGGACTACTCCCGCAGCAGCACTCGATCGCAGTGATGCCGGCTCGTAGCAGCATCTCGCGGTTCGAGGCGACCAGCTCGTTTCACTCTCCCAGATCGGATGCCCGATGACCAGCCTCGCTCTCGCCGAACCCGATGGCCGACCGTCGGCTCCGCCCGAACTGATCGCCGCGATCGCATCATCGTGTGATCGCATCGCGCCGACGTGGCCGCTCGACCAGTTCATCGCCGTCAACCCCTACTGGGGATGGCGCTCGTCGCCGATCGAGACAGCCGCTGGGCGACTGGCCGTGCTGGCCGGGACACCGCTCACCATGCCGCGATCATGGTTCCGCGAGGAATGGCGGGCCGGACGTCTGTCTGTGCGCCACCTCACTTCGATAGCGATCGAAATCGGTGACGAACGGCTCGCCGAACGAGCGCTCGCCGTGCTCGGTGCAGCACCGGCCGCGCCGCCGCCTCCGGCGCAACGCATGGCGCTGATCACCGACCTGCGCGACCAAGGCGCTGGACCGATTCGTGGACAGACGTGGACCGACCTCGTCGTCCACCAGATCAGCCAGCACTGCGCATCCCACTTCGACGAGTGGCAGGCATCGTGGGTGCCGGACCGTTCGGCCGGGCTCCTCGCGACATGGCGCGTCGATCCCTCCGTGACGCACGGGTTCTCGTGGACGCAAGGCAGCGCCTGGGCAACGTCGCGACTGCAATCGCTTCCCGTGGCCGCAGTCGACGCGATCGCGACGATCCTCGATGACCTGGCCGTAGAACAGGCGGGCCGAGAGGCCTATCTGACCGCCCTGCTCGCCTCGGTGAACGGCTGGGCAGCATGGTGCGCATACCGCCGGTGGCAAGCCCGCCTGATCGCAGCCGACGACGACGTGATCGTCGAGTTGCTGGCGATCCGTCTCGCATGGGAGTGGCTGCTCGCCGCCGATCTACCCGATGAAGTCAACGAACGCGACCGAACCTCAGAGTGGGCGTCATCGTGGACACTGGTCGATGACATCGTCGACGAGATCGTCGACGAGCACCACGTCGACTGGCTGCTCCAGACCGCGATCGAACGGACGTTCCAGAACAGCATCGCAAAAGGTCTACCGCTCGCGACCTCGACATCGACCGCAGGCGCGCCCGACGTGCAAGCGGCGTTCTGCATTGACGTCCGTTCGGAGGTCTACCGCCGTGCGCTCGAGGCGACGAGCGACGCAGTGCAGACACGGGGCTTCGCCGGCTTCTTCGGGCTACCGATCGACTATCGGCCAACGGGCACAGCGCTCATCAGACCCCAGCTGCCGGGTCTGCTCGCCCCCGCCCTCCACGTCACCGATTCGGTCGGCGCGGACGACGTCAAGGCGAGAGTCGATCAGCTCCACGACCACCAGCGATGGGAGGAGTTCCGGCATGACCCGTCGTCGGTGTTCAGTTTCGTGGAGTCGATGGGTCTCCTGCACGGCGTCGCCCTGGCTCACGACAGCCTCCGTCGTCGCCGTCCGCCAGCAGGTCGAGTCAATCGTGGCGGCCGGAGGGATCCCGGCGGCAGGCCACGACTCGGCCTGATTCAAGACGACCCCGCAGCAGCGGCCGCGCTCGGCCATCGCATCCTCACCGCAATGGGTCTGCGGGGTGGTTTCGCCCCGCTCGTCATGCTGTGTGGCCACGGCAGCACCAGCGCCAACAACCCTCACGCCGCAGGTCTGGACTGCGGTGCATGCGGTGGGCAGACCGGCGAGATCAACGCCCGGGTCCTCGCCGCGCTCGTCAACGCTTCCGCAGTCCGCCAACAGATCTCCGAACTCGGCATCGACATCCCCGACACCACCTGGTTCATCGCTGCGCTCCACGACACCACCACCGACGACGTCGAGCTGTTCGACACCGACCTCGTGCCGCCCGCCCATCGGACACTTGTGGCGCGCCTGGCCTCGTCGCTCGCCCTCGCCGGTCAGCGCGCACGCACCGAGCGAGCCGCCCGCCTCTGGTCGACCTCGCTTGCCGACGACACCGTTGCGCTCCGCCGCTCGTTCGCCGAACGGGCAAGCGACTGGTCCCAAGTCCGTCCTGAGTGGGGCCTCGCAGGCAACGCCGCGTTCGTGGTGGCCCCGCGCTCGCGAACCCGCCACATCGATCTGCACGGGCGATCGTTCCTGCACGACTACGACTGGCGGCTCGACGCGGACCTGTCCGTCCTGACGCTGATCATGACGGCCCCGATGGTGGTCACGAATTGGATCAACCTGCAGTACTACGCGTCGACCGTTGACAACCAGCGGTACGGCAGCGGCAACAAGGTGCTCCACAACGTCGTCGGCGGCCACATCGGCGTGTTCGAGGGCAACGGCGGTGACCTACGGATCGGGCTCGCCGAGCAGTCCCTGCACGACGGGATCACGTTGCAGCATCCTCCGCTGCGGCTGTCCGTGTTCATCGAGGCGCCGCCCGCCGGCATCGACGCGATCATCGCTGAACACGCCGTCGTGCGCGACCTCGTCGCCAACCATTGGTTGCACCTGCTCCGCATCGAACCGGACACCGCCGAGGTCGAGCGGTGGTCGGTCAACGGTTGGGGCGCTGCGTAAGCCCGCATCGCTACCGAGGCCGGACGGCGGTGCTGGCAACGATGCACGACAAACTGGGGTTGGTCGCCCCCGCGTTCCTCGACGCCGTGCAGCTCGCTGTCTGCGCCGTCGACGTCGACACGGACCAGTTCGGCACCTTCACCGGTGACATCATGCGGACACGAACGCCATGGGAGATAGACGTGTCCAAAGCCCGGCGCAGCATGTCGGCGTCCGGCTCGGCGCTGGGCACCGCGTCCGAAGGCAGCTTCGGTCCGCTGCCGGGGATGCCGTTCGTGACGGGCGCGGTCGAGCTCGTCGTCCTGGTCGATGACGACCTCGGCATCGTCATCGGCGAGACGACAACTGACTACAGCGTCGCGTCCCGATCGGCTGGGAGCAAGCCGGCGCGAACCGCAACGACTGCGTCCTGTTCGAGGCCACGTTGGACGCAGTCGACGCCCGCGGTCTGCTCGGCGACAACGAAACGTTGCATCTCGACAGCGGCTATGACAACAGCATCGTGCGCGCCCTGTGCGCCGAGTTGGGTATCGATGATCTCGTCGTCGCGAAGAAACGCAAACCCGGGAAAGGAAAACCTGTCGAGAAGAAGTCGGCGTCGCTCGGGATGCGCTGGCCCGTCGAACGAACGAACTCGTGGATGTCGAACTTCGGTCAGCCACGCCGCAACACCGACCGCTTCATTCACCTCCGACTCGACCAGATCGCACTCGCCGTAGCACTCCTCCTCACGGTCAAGCTCGTCAAATGGTCCAACCGCTGGAACCCAACAACCTGACCTACAGGCGCGCGCGCTAACGTTTTGCTGGGCTGCGCGGGAGGGCGGTGTCGGTTGCTGTGGCGACTTTCATCACATTGTTGTACATGTTGGCGACGTCGGTGAGGTCGTTTGGTTCGGGAGTGGTGGCTTTGGCGGCGTCGAAGATCATGGTTGCCTGGCGGAGAAGGGCGCGTCGTTGATCGTCGTTGGTTGTGTACTCCATGACTCGGCTGAGGCTGTCGAGTTGGCGGATGGCGACGGCTGGCATTGAGTGGCTCGCTTGACGGATTTTGTCGTAGGCGCCGTTGACGACGCGTTCGTAGGTGAGATTGGCTTCGATGACTCGTATCCAGCCGCGCTTGTCGCGGTGGATTCCTTCGCCGAGATGGGCTGTGCTGAGCTTGCATAGGCCGTCGCCGAGCCAATCGATACAGGTGAGCGCGGTGAAGGTGTCGTTGACGGCAGGTGAGAGTGCGCGAATCGCGATTTCGACGAGTTGGTCGACGGCGAAGACGGGGTCTTGGGTGAGTGTGCGGTGGGGTCCGGTGACGTGCCCGCGTTCGAGTTGTTGGGCCACGAGCGGTGCACTGATTGCTGGCCAGATTCGGGCGAGCGGGCGCCCTTCGACGACGAAGTGTCCGGGTCGGTGGAGGAGCCTGATCACGCTGTTCGTTGCGACGGCGATCTTGATGAGGCGTTCGTAGCTGACGAACTGGAGGTAGCCGCTGGTCTCTGCGGTGACCTCGGCGCTGTCGTCGTCGAGCATCTGGCGGATCTCGTCCAGCGACGGCCCGGCCACCGGTGCGGCTTCGTCTTGGATCGGTCTCCCATTCATTGACTGAGCCAAGTCGTTGGCGATCCCGGCGATCACTTGGGGAAGTTGGATGGATTTGGTGACGTGATGGATGAAGTAGATGAACACGACGAGGTCTCCGAGGACAAGCGCGAGCGCCACTGTGATCGAGAGATGAGGTACGAAGTCGGTTGGTCGTTGGCTCGTGATCGAGCCGAGGGCGAGCACGTCGTAGACGAACGTGGCGACGAACAGCCCGAGCGCGAACTGTGTGCCACGGTCGCGGATGAAGTTGCGCAGCATGCGCGGCCCAAACTGTTGTGACGCCAACGTCAGCGCGACGATGGTGATCGAGAACACCACTCCGGCGACAGTGATGGTCGCGGCAGCGAGCCCGATCAGCACCTGCCGGCCTGCGTCGGCACTTCCGGAGTTGACCCATGTGGGCAACGAGATGCTGCCGTCGTATGCGGCGCGGTCAATTGCGTAGGTGCCGATGAACAGCGCCGAAACTGCGGCCACCAACGCGCTTGGGACCACCCACAGGGTGCTCCGTAACGAGTCTCGGCGCCAGTCCCGATGCTTGTTTGGGTGATGGCCGGATGGACGTGCAGTTGACATTGGTGCTCCTGATGCATGCGACATCGAAGCCGACCCGTCTTCCCGGCACTCCGCCGTCAGGTTACATCGTCTCGTGGGCCGCCCGGGTTGTGACGAACACTTCGATGTTCCCTCTGGTGGGCGTGGCTGAATGGCCAATGGAGTTGTTGGAGGTAGCCGTCGGGAACGTGTTCGTTGATGCCGTACTGGTTTGGCCATTCGCGGTTGGGGAGGTGATGGGTGCCGAAGACGCGGTCGAGGAGTGGAATCTGGCCGGCGAAGTTGGTGTTCCTGGCTGAGGGGTCGTTGGCGTGATGCCAGTGGTGGTACTGCGGTGAGGCAATCAGGTGGCGGAGGGGGCCGAAGGTCCAGTGAACGTTGGCGTGGATGACGATCGCGCTGACAGCAGCCACGATGAGATATGCGCCGAGTGTGCGTTTGGAGAAACCGAGGATCAGCAACGGCCCGACCACGCATGCTTGCGTGAAGATTTGGTCGATCGGGTGGAGACGTCCCGACGCCAACCAGTCCATCTGCTCGATGGAGTGGTGGACCGCATGGAACCGCCACAGCACAGGACTCGAATGCGAGGCTCGATGACCCCAGTAGCTGGCTGTCTCGATGATGATCAGCGCCTCGATGAACTGCAGCCACCCCGGTTGCGTAGCGATCGCGTGTTGGAGTCCGCCGGCGTATCGGCGGGTGATGACGATCAGGGGGGCCAACGTGACGACGAGCCCGACTGCGGTGAAGCCGGCGTTGACGAACAGGTGGGTGAGGTCGGCCAGCCAGGCGTCGCGAAAGATTCGTTGTGGGCGAAGCGCCATCAGCCGTTCGGCTGGGACGAGGATGATTGCGACGACTGCGATGCCGAACACGGCTTGGGGTCGGGCGACAACAGCGATTCCGAGCAACGCGAACGAGATCAGGCCGAGGATGCGATGACGGTCACGGCTCCCGGTTGGCCTGGCAGGGTTCGGTTGGGTGATCATGTCCACGTCGTGAACGATACGACCAGAGTGTGATCAGACCATGAACCGCTGGTTGACCCCGCTCGATGCTCGAGGAAGCGGGTTCTTCGTGCGCTGTGTCGTTCAACGGTCGAGTCCTGGACACCAGGCGTCGGTCGTGAATGTGTCGTGAAGGTCCCCGTTGTTCGGGTCGGTGTTTTGGGATCGTGGGTAGGACACGGGGGTGATTGGGGGGTTGCATGGCGCATTCTTTGTCGGCGTTTAAGCGGGTGCTGCTCGGTAAGCCGTTGGCGTCGAGCGAACTGGGTCATCAGCGTTTGAGCAAGCTCGTTGGGCTTGCCGTGTTCTCGTCCGATGCGGTGGCGTCGACGGCGTTCGCGTCGGAGGAGATTCTGCAGGTGTTGGTGCCGGTCATTGGGGTGGCAGCGATTGGCTATTTGCTTCCGATCTCGATCGTGGTGGTCGCGTTGCTCGTCGTCGTTGTCGCGAGCTACCGCCAGACGATCTTCGCGTACCCGGGTGGTGGGGGTTCGTACATCGTCAGCCGCGAGAACCTGGGGACGCGCCCAGCGTTGTTCGCCGGCGCATCGTTGCTCGTCGACTACACACTGAACGTGGCCGTGTCTGCGGCTGCGGGCATCGCCGCGTTGACGTCGGCTGTGTCTGGACTGCGCGGCCACCCCGTCGCTTTGTCGCTCGTCCTTGTTGCTCTGATCACCATCGCCAACTTGCGCGGTGTGAAGGAATCCGGCCGGATCTTCGCCGGACCGGTCTACGGCTACATCGCGGCGATGATCCTCCTGATCGGGATCGGCCTGGTCCGCACCTGGTTCGGTCACCTCGGGCCACTCCCGCCCGTCGCCGACCCTGTCGGGACACACGGCGCGCTCGAGGCAGCGTCGCTGCTGCTCCTCTTGCGCGCGTTCGCGTCGGGAGCGATTGCACTGTCCGGGGTCGAAGCGATCTCCAACGGGGTCCCAACCTTCCGCAAGCCAGAGTCCCGGAACGCCTCGATCACACTGATGTGGACGGGGTCGATCCTCGGCGCGTTGTTCTTCGGGATCGCCGTGCTCGCCGGGCGGCTGAAGCCGACACTGTCAGACACCGAGACCATCCTGTCGCAGATGGGCCGCGGTGTGTTCGGTGGGTCGCACAACCCGCTGTACATCCTCCTCCAGGCATCAACCGTCGCAATCCTGTCTTTGTCGGCGAACACGTCGTTCGCCGACTTCCCTCGATTGAGCTCGATCATCGCCACCGACGGCTTCCTCCCGCATCAACTCGCCAACCGCGGTGATCGGCTCGTCTACTCGAACGGCATCCTCCTGCTCGCGCTCAGCAGCGCCGGTCTGCTCGTTGGTTTCAACGGCAACGTCACCAAGCTCGTGCCCCTCTTCGCGGTCGGCTTGTTCAGCGCGTTCACACTCTCCCAGACGGGCATGGTCATCCACCACCTCCGCAGACGCGAGCCACGATGGCACACCAGCATCATCATCAACGCGGTCGGCGCACTCGCCTGTTTCGTCGTCTTGTGCGTCGTGGTCATCTCCAAGTTCACCGAGGGAGCATGGGTTCCCACAGTCGTGATCCCGTTGATCGTCGTGGCCTTTGCCGGCATCAAGCGTCACTACGACCGCGTCGACCGAATCCTCGACGCCGTCAATCCTACGGTCATCCCCGTCGTGCACCACACCGTCGTCATCCCCGTCGGCCGAATCACGCCAGCAGTGCTCCACGCGATCGGCTACGCCCGGGCGATGAAGCCTGCACATCTGGCTGCAGTGAAAGTCATCGCCGACGACGACGACCGCGACCGGGTCCTCGCCGAGTGGGACGCGCTCACGTGCGGCATCCACCTCGACATCATCACGTCCCCATACCGCGACCTGGCCGGACCGATCCTCGACTACCTCGACCAACTCGACAACCGATACGAGAACGACCTCATCACAGTATTGATCCCCGAGTTCGTCGTTCGCCACTGGTGGGCCCAAGCACTGCACAACCAGAGCGCCCTCGCACTCAAGGCACGACTACTGTTCCGACCAAACACCGCTGTCACCTCGCTACCGATCCACCCCTGAAACACAAAATCCACGACAACCCCGCCCGAACTCGACCGCTCGCAACCCCACCGAATGACTACCAGGCGCTTGATCGCGCAACGTCGGGCCTTGCAAGCGGTCGAAGATGTTCGCCGGTTCCGAAAGCGCCCATACGGCCGGCGCCTGGGCAGCCGGTCACGCCCTCGGCGCCATGCCGTGTACGCCCGTCGTTCTGCGGTGCGCGTTCTGCGCTTCTGTATTCAGAGTAGGTACGGAGCGAAGCAGAAAATCGCAAGTGCCGAAGAGCGCCGGCAACGGTCCTGTTGCTGCGCGTCGGAAGCGTCAGCTCATCCAGATCGCAGCCGCCAGAATCATGGGTTGACGACACGACAACCTGGGAGTGCGGCTCGGACCGGGGTCGGATCGAGCTGGCCGAGTTGCGCATTTCGGTGGCTACCAGCTTTCGGTCCCGTTCCAATCCCAGCTGGGCAGCGGCAAGTCGCTCGGTATGTCCTCCGGTGTGGACCATCGGTGATTGAGCATCGCTGTCGCCCACGTGAACCAGGCGACCAACGGAAACCGCAGACCTGGATCGGAAGCGACGCCCACGTCATCGAGCGCGAGGACGAACGCGAAGACGGCGTGCGCGTCGATTTGCTCGTGTGGGCCGTTCCTGGTGTGCACCCGCACGACGTGGGAGTAGCCGCTGATCGAGCTCGAGTATGTGGCTGGCCCGCCGAGTTGCTCGGACCAGTAGGCAGCGAGTCGTTCCGTGTGCTGCGGATGCATCCCGCCTCGAAACGCGTGCGACAGAATCGGGTCGGCGAGGCACCGCTCGTGCAATGGCTGC
>JAYTRT010000526.1:0-4210 GCA_043746045.1 Actinomycetota bacterium
GCCGAGACTCGATCGGACACTTCGCGTTCGAGAAGTTCCTGGAGCGCGTCGAGCATCGCCCCGTCAGCCAAGGCGACATCGCGGGCTTCTCGGCGCGCGCGAGCCATCGTGCGACGAGCGTGATCGAGCGCTGCGCCGCGAGTCACCACGCGAAGGTATTTGCCGAGATCCGCGCGTGCGGGATCGAAACGCTCGGGGTGGTGCCATACGCTCAGGAATGCGTCCTGGGTCACGTCTGCCGCAGCGTCCTCACCGACGATGCTCCGCGCGATCGCAAGCATCGTCCGTCGTTCACTGCGAAACGCTTCGGTGAGGGCGAGACCTCGATCGTCATTCGCTGACATATCCAGTTTTCGGGCCCCGGCTGAATGGGGATGATGTGACTGGAACCCGCTGCCGGTTCGGAATAGGTGTGCGAAGAACGGCGTTGAATGCCACGCAGGACGCAGACAGACGGCAGGACGCAGGGTCACGCGCACAAAACGCCGGTTTCGCGATCGTTCTCGCAACGCTGTGCACGTGGCCACACCGGATGTAGCGGATCGCGCACGGTTGAAGTTGCTGCTCGACACCCTGTGCGGTTTGCCACGTCAGACCTTGGGGATTCATCACGCAGAACGTTCACCACGACGACGGATCTGTCGGCCACCAGTGGGCACCTTCTGCTGGCCACTGACACGACGGCATCGATGTGGGAATCGTGCCGATCCTGCCCTTGGCCCGAGCGGAATATTTTCGTCGGAAATGGGTTCGAGACAGTGAAGAAAGAGGCACTGTGAAGGTTCGCAACTCACTCAGTTCACTGAAGAAGAAGCCAGGCTCGAAGGTCGTTCGTCGGAACGGACGGACATACGTCATCAACTCATTGAACCCCAGGTTCAAGGCCCGTCAGGGCTGAGCCCCCGCTCGCACAACGGCGTCGACCTCGGCTGAGGTCGACGCCGGTGCGCGCTGGTCCACCTGTGGCGCCTTGACGGGTTCTTGTATCTGATCGAAGCGGTGGTGGCTCTCTGCGAACGTGGGCAAACGGACACGTCGGAGGAATCACCTGAAGTCGGTCGTGATGGCCGGCGACGGGCTGGCGATCGGCATCGGGTGGCTGTTGCCGGCGGGACTGGCGCCGGGGGCGACGCGTGTCGGCGTGACTGCCGCCGTCGCTGTGGCGGCGATCGCAGTCGGGGTCGCCGCGATGCATCTGCAGGGTCTCCATCTGTGGCGGGTCAGCGCTGTCCGCACCGTCGAACTGACGCGAACGGCCCGAGCGGTTGTCCTGCTCGTCGGCTCGATGTTGCTGATCGACCGGGCCGTGCATGTCGGGCTCAGGATGCAAGCTGTCGTTGCGGGCGCGCTGATCTCGTTCTTGCTGCTCTGCGTGTGGCGTTCGATCGTGCGGTGCTCGTTGACGAGGGCACGAGTCGAGGGCAGGCACCTGCGATCGGTCATCGTCGTCGGAGCTGGAGCGGATGCCGCTCGTCTGGTCGAGCTGTGTGCGACTCACCCGGACGTCGGGTACATCGTGGCCGGAGTCGTCGGTGACCGCGTCGAGGCGTCGGTCCACGACCTGTCCGACCTGTGGCTCGGGACTGTCGAGGAAACGGAGCGAGTTGTCAGGAACGTCGCGGCGTCGGGGGTGTTCGTGACCCCGGGAGCGGCGCCGGGGGAGCGGATCCGGGAATTGCTCCGCCACATGCACGCGGACAACGTTCACGTGCAGTTGACGACAGCACTCTGTGGCCTGGATGCTCGCCGGGTTCGCCTTCTCCCACTCTCCCACGAGCCGCTGTTCTATGTCGAGGCTGCAACGCTGTCGGCCGGGCGAATCGCTGCCAAACGTGTCTTCGACATCGCGTTTTCCTTGTTCCTGATCATCCTGGCCAGCCCGGTCATTCTCGGAATCGCGATCTCGGTGCGCCTGTTCGATCGCGGACCCTCGTTCTCGGTACGACAACGAGTTGGTCGCGGCGGCCACCCGTTCGGATTGTTCACGTTCCGCACGACGGATCCGTTGACACGGATCGGTCGGCTGCTGCTGGAATCCGGCCTCGACGGTTTGCCACAACTGTTCAACGTGCTGTGCGGACAGATGAGCCTCGTCGGGCCCCGACCGATGCTGCCCGCCGACTTCGGTCCTCTCGGCACGGGGCCGCAGCATGCTGATCGGATTCTCCCTGGGCTGACGGGGCTGTGGCACGTCGAAGCACGTGACAACCCATCGATCGCTGAACACCAGCGGCTCGATCTCTTCTATGTCGAGAACTGGTCGACGACGCTCGATCTGATGATCATCGTGGCGACGGTCGAGCAACTCGTCGGTCGCTTCGTCCGGATGGTCGTGCGCCGAGGTACCCCGATCGCCCGCTGGTCAACAGCCGGCGGACCTTCCGATGACATGGTCGACGATCCGAGACGCAAGCCGGGCATCGATCGGCAAGTTGTTGAGCGCATGGTGCCAGATGATCGCGGCGGGAATCTCGGCAAGCAGCTCGACGTCGGTGTCGAGCGGCAACTCACCGCGCGCGATTGCCTTGCGGAACAGTCGCCGCGTGTGTTCTCGCTTGCGACCGATGACCGACCGTTCGAACTCGGCGGTCAACTCGGGCTCACGAAACCGCTCGGCCATGAACGCCGTCAGAACGGCTCCGTCGGGGCTCCTCAGACGATCGATGAGGGGCTGCATGAGCGAACAGAGGTCGGCGCGCAGGTCGCCCGTGTCCGGTAGGTCGTGAATCAGGCACAGTCGGATCCGGACTGCATCGACGAGGAGTGCGGCGCGCGTCGGATGACGGCGGTAGACCGTTGCCTTGCCGACGCCCGCCCGTGCAGCGACACCTTCGATGCTGACGCCTCGGTAACCGCCCTCGGCGAACATCGCCAGGGCGGCGTCGAGGATGGCTTCGTCGAGGAGTGGGTCACGTCGCCGACCGGCGCGCGGCAGGAGATCGATCGCCTCGCCGACCGTCTGGGCGACCGTCTTGGTGGTCGACATCATGCTGGCTGTACTTCGAACTCCGGTTCCGAGCTCGTCGAGTCGGCCCGGGCGCCGGCCTCGGTCTCCGCGGGAGCGCGGGACGGGAGGAAGATCGCCACACCGATCGCGGCGATCAGAGTGACACCTGCGGCGACGAAACCAACGATGTGCAGCCCACCGGTGAAAGCCTCCTTCGACGCGGCGAGGATCTGCGGCGCGTACTGCTTGGCAGCCGGCGATTCGTGGGCGACTCCGACCGCCTGGCCGACATTGTCGCCGATCTGGGTCAGGACCTGAGCCGGCACCACACCCCGCAGTGCGTCGCCGACGCTGGACGTGAAGTGGCTGGCCATCAGCGACCCGAAAACAGCGACGCCGATCGCACCACCCATCTGACGCGTCGTGTCGTTGACGGCGGAACCGACACCCGCTTTGGCCCTCGGCAACGAGCCCATGATCGAGTCGGTGCACGGCGCCATCACATTCGCCATGCCGACGCCCATCAGCATCGTCACGCCGATCACGTGCAGCGCGCTGACGCTCGGCTGGAACGTGGAGAACAGAACCAGTGCAACGGTGACGAGCGACAGCCCGACGGCGACGATCACCTTGTTGCCGACCTTCGTCACGAAACCACTCGACAGCGGGGCGAAGATCATGATCATCGCGGCCTGCGGGAGCAGCACGGCGCCGGCCTTCACGGTCGAGTAGTCGAGCACCGACTGCAGGTATTGGGTGAGCAGGAAGAGGGTGCCGAACAAGGCGAGGAACACGAGCGTGATCGCGCCGCTCGCTGCGCTGAATCGAGGGTTCTCGAAGAAGCGGATGTCCAACATCGGATGCGCGGACCGGAGCTCCCAGACGAAGAACGCGGCGAGCAGTACGGCGCCGGTGAGGAAGCCGGTGATGATCACGCTCGAGCCCCAACCGTGGGCGGGGGCTTCGATGATGGACCACAGCAACGACCCGAGAGCGCCGATCGACAGGAGGGCCCCGACGGGGTCGAGCGCGGCGTGGCCCGGGTCCTTCGATTCGGGGATCAGCAGGAATCCGAGCACCAGGCCCACGACGACGATCGGGACATTGACGATGAACACCGAACCCCACCAGAAGTGTTCGAGCAGCACGCCACCGGTGATCGGGCCGAGCCCGAGACCCAGTGCCGACACACCCGCCCAGACGCCGATGGCCTTGCTGCGCTCGGCCGGTTCGGTGAACACATTGGTGATGATCGAGAGGGTG
>JAYTRT010000527.1:0-4200 GCA_043746045.1 Actinomycetota bacterium
CCCCTGAGCGTGGGGCGTGCCGAGCCCTTGAACGGGTTTTTCACTCGACGGACGCCTCTTCGGAGACTGGCTGCCGAACCCCGCTTTCGACGGCGGGAACGACCCTCGTTGGTTCAGGCGATGATTCGACATTCGATGCCGCCGCGACGACTGCGGGGGCGACGCTCACGCCAGCGAGTCGGCGGCTCGTGCGGTCGCCGGTCGGTTGCCCTGCTGTTGCGGGAACCGCCGGCGGCGAGATGGGCTCGACGATGATGACGGGTTCGATGATGACGGGTTCGATGATGACGGGTTCGACGGGAGCGGGAACCGGCGTTGCTTCCGGGACGTCAGACGTCGCCCCGACCGCCTCGGCAGGCTCAGCGGAGTCGACCGGATCCGCGGACGCAGCCGGTGGTGCCGCTGCTGCAGGGGTCACGGGGGTCACGGCGGCCATCGAACCAGACTGTGGCTTGATGACGGCGTTGATCGATTCGGTCAGCGAACTGGTGTCGAACATCGCCGATTTCTTGGCCAATTCGGCAGTCTCACGAAGCTCGCGCATCGGTTCGTCCAACACGGATTTCATCTCGTTCTGGAAGCCAGATGTCATTCGCTTGAAATCCCCGTAGACCTTGCCGGCCTTGCGCATCGCCTCTGGCAGCTTGTCCGGACCGAGAACCACGAGCGCAATGATGATCAGGAAGAGGATCTTGCTCCCGGACAGGTCGAACACGCTGGTCAGTCTAGGTGGAAGATTTGCAGACGAGAAGCCACCTCCGGGTACCTGGCACAATGAGACCGCATGCAGCAACGACTCCCTTCATTGCTCGAACATCCGGTTGCGTTTGCCCATCGCGGCGGGAAAGCGCACGCGCCGGAGAACACGATCGAGGCCTTTCGACTCGGACTCAAACTCGGCGCGACAGGCCTCGAAAGCGACGTCTGGCTGACCAGCGATGGCGTGCCAGTCCTCGAACACGACGGCGTGGTCCGCAGTC
Organism: Actinomycetota bacterium; assembly: GCA_043746045.1. GTDB lineage: Bacteria > Actinomycetota > Acidimicrobiia > Acidimicrobiales > Ilumatobacteraceae > WLMZ01. The sequence goes on from JAYTRT010000527.1 coordinate 981, forward strand.
GATTCAGCCGCCGAGCAATCGGCGATCTGCGCCGCAATCAGCTGCCGTCGTTCATTCCGACACTCGCCGAACTGATCGACGAGTGTGGCACGAGTTATCACCTGTCACTCGACCTCAAGGCACCGAACGTCGGTTTGCGCGTTCTGGACGTCGTCGGCGAGGTCGGCCCAGAGCTGCTCCCCCGGCTGTGGTTGTGTGAACCACTGTGGCAGGACCTGCTCCCCCTCCGCGATCATGCCGAGGGCGCCAAGCTGGTCGATTCGACCCGGCTCTCACGCATCAAGGAAGGTCCCGAACGGCGAGCTGCGACGTTGGCGAGTGAAGGAATCGATGCGATCAACCTGCACCACACGGATTGGAGCGGCGGACTCGTCACCCTCTTCCACCGCTTCGACATCTGCGCCATTGCGTGGGACCTGCAGTTCGAACATCTGCTGCGGCCGATTCTGCGCATGGGCATCGACGGAGTGCACAGCGACTGGGTCGACCGGATGATGGATGCCTACCGCGCCGAACTGGGCGCGCCCCAACTGTGACGGCGGTCGCGCGTTAGAGCCACTGCCAATCGCTCTTCGGCCAGATGACCACGAACGCACGGCCGACGATCTGGTTGAAATCCACGGGTCCGAGGCTGCCGCGGCTGTCACCCGAGCCCGGGCGGTTGTCGCCCATCACGAACACGTGATTCTTGGCAATCGTCAATGGCGCGAAGTTCGGCCCACAGGACTGGGGGGTGACGATGTTTCGGTCGAGATATGGTTCGACCAACACCTTTGTGTTGATGTACACGACGCAGTCACGCATCTCGATCGTCTCGCCGGGCAGTCCGATGACGCGCTTGATCAGGTCGCGCTGGGTCAGCCCCTGTGACTCCTCGAGCACCACCACGTCGCCACGGTTGGGGTCATGGAGGTCGTACGAGAGCTTGTTGACGAGCACCCGATCGAAGTCGTGCAGGGTGGTGTCCATCGAGTGGCCCGAAACGTAGAACTGTTGGACCACGAAGACCTTCATCAGAACTGCAGCGCCGATCGCGATGATCACGACGAGGCCCCATTCGCGGAACGAGCGCGCGAAATGGGACCGCTGGTCCGTTTCTTTGGAGTCCTTGGCCACAGCCGTTACCGCCGGTTCAACGTTCGGAGCACCGTCGTCGAACGAAGCCGAAGCGGACTCGGGCTGGTGTTCGTCGTCCAACAGACGGTCGATCTCGGTCATCGCCGTCACCGTATCCGACGCTGACGCCAGCGCCACGGCACCGGAAAACGCGGGCCACGTCTTCTGCTATCACTGTGGCCACCACTTCGGCCGCGTCGTCGCCCACTTCTACAGCGATGCGATCAACTTCTCGACGCGCTCGTCGCGACTCTTGAAGGGGTCCTTGCACAGCACGGTGCGTTGGGCCTGATCGTTGAGTTTGAGGTGAACCCAATCGACGGTGTAGTCCCGCTTGCGTTCTTTGGCCCGCTTGATGAATTCACCGCGCAGGCGAGCCCGGGTCGTCTGCGGCGGGACATCGACGGCGTTGTCGATGTCCTCGTCCGTGCAGATCCTCTCGATCATGCCGCGGTCCTGCATCTTGTAGAAAGGGCTCCTCGACCGGCTCACGTCGTGGTACTGCAGGTCGAGCAGCTGCACTTGAGCATGGCCGAGCGGCAGATCGTGCTTGGCTCGGTAGGCCTCGATCAGCTTGTGTTTGATCACCCAATCGACCTCACGGTCGAGCTTCAGTGGGTCGTTCTCGATGGTCGAAATGCAGTGTTCCCACATCTCGAGGGCTTTCTGCTCCATCGGCGGAAACCCCTTCGTGTCGGCATAGCGAAGGGCGCGATCGAGATATTCGCGTTGGATGTCGAGCGCGCTGACCTCGCGACCGTTGGCGAGCTTCACCGTCCTGCGACATGTCATGTCGTGACTGATTTCGCGGATTGCGCGGATCGGGTTCTCCAACGTCATGTCGCGCAGGACCACCTGAGGATCTTCGACCATCCTCAGCATGCATGCCGCCGCACCGACCTTGACGAACGTCGTGTATTCGCACATGTTGCTGTCGCCGACGATGACATGCAGACGTCGGTACTTCTCGGCATCGGCGTGAGGCTCGTCGCGTGTGTTGATGATGGGCCGACTGCGGGTGGTGGCCGACGAGACGCCTTCCCAGATGTGTTCGGCGCGCTGGGCGATCGAGTAGACGGGTCCTCGTGCGGTCTGCAGCACCTTGCCCGCGCCGGTGTAGATCTGTCGGCTGACCAGGAACGGAATCAGGACCTCGGCGTAATGCCCGAGATCGTCGCGGCGGCTGGTGAGGTAGTTCTCGTGGCATCCGTAGCTGTTCCCGGCCGAGTCGGTGTTGTTCTTGAACAGATAGATGGTGCCGCGGATACCCTCCTCGCGAAGTCGTTGCTCGGCGGACTCGACGAGACTCTCGAGGATGCGTTCGCCGGCCTTGTCGTGGACGACCAGGTCGTAGAGCGAGTCGCACTCCGGGGTGGCATATTCGGGATGTGAGCCGACGTCGAGGTACAGCCGCGCTCCGTTCTGCAAGAAGACGTTGCTGCTGCGCCCCCAACTGACAACTCGGCGGAACAGGTAGCGAGCGACCTCGTCCGGGCTCAGCCGACGCTGACCGCGCAGTGTGCAGGTGACCCCGTACTCGTTCTCGAGCCCGTAGATTCGACGCTCCATGCCGTCAACCTAGCTGTCGCTGCCGCGTCGCGGTGTCCACGGCGACGTTCTGCCCACGTCATCGTCGCCAGCGAAAGCGAAGCGTGTCACCAGGACGAACCTGGGCGAGACGGTCGAGGTCGCCGGGGTCCACCACCGCAATCACCGGGTACCCACCGGTGGTCGGATGATCGGCCAGGAACACCAGTGGTTGGCCGTCGTTCGGAACCTGAATTGCGCCGTCGACGATTCCCTCGGACGGCAGTTCTCGATCGTCCAACCGCTCGAGTGCCACACCGGACATTCGGACACCGATCCGGTTGCTGGCGGGCAGCACGACGTACGGCGACTGCACCAGCGTGCGCTGCGCGTCGACGCTGAACCAATCGGTCCGCGGGCCGGGCCAGATGGTCAATGGCCAGTTCGTCACCGCTGACGGCGGCGCAAACGCCGTCGGAACGGGTGTGCCCGGGTCGGCGCCGATGCTCAGCGTCGACCCGGTGACCAGTGGCTCGGGGCCGACGTGGCTGAGCAGGTCGGTGCTGCGTGATCCCAT
>JAYTRT010000528.1:0-4189 GCA_043746045.1 Actinomycetota bacterium
GTGTTGCTCGAGCTGTCCTTCGTGGTGATCGGGGCCGACGTCAGCGGCAACTGCGACGAGACGCCGGTGCCGGTCGTGCTTCCGACCGCAGCGGTGGCATCGGTGCCCTCGTCCACGGGCGCGAGATCTGCAGAGGTCGGCGGACCGCTCGTGATCTTCACGGCCGGTGCAGGATATTGCGGCTCGGCTTGGCCCGCCTGAGGCAGCTCGATCCAGGCCGTGTCGCCCACCACGCAGGTCTGGACGATGGGGAAATAGATGGTGCCGGGCGTGGCGGGCGCCGTGAACGACAGCTGGAAGGTGTCGGGCGTGGTGGCACCGAGGCTGCCGCCGCTGAACGTGATGGTCCCGGCCGCCGATGCTGCGGTCCAACCAGTCTTGCCGACAGCCTTTGCATCGGTGATGCCGCTCGGGACCTTGATCTCGATCTGCTTCGTGTTCGACCCGTTGCATCCGTGTTCGACGAGGAACCCGACCGTCGTGGCGGTCCCGGCGGCGACTGCCGCCGGGTCGGTTGCGATATGTGCGGAGGCGAGACCGACGCCGGCCAGCACGCCGAGGCACGAGGCAACTGACGCAGCCGCGACGACCCGGGCGACATGGAACAGACGACTCATTTGGAGCTCCCTCTGGCAGCGATACTGACGAGTGCACAGTCGCCCGCCAACCAACGGAAGTTCCCGCCCGTCATCGAATGGGGTTGCGGTGCCCCTCAGCCGAATGCGAACAGTGCGACGCCGAGGATGAGCAACCCCGCGCCGTAGAGGCGTTCCAGCCTGGCTGCGTTCATCGAGAGCGCCGTCCGCGCGCCGAGGCTGGACAGCGGAATCGATGCCAGGCCGAACACAACCGCGATCCGCCAGTCGATGTGTCCGAGCGCGGCGTGCACGATCGTGCCGGGAACGGCCAGGAGCGATGCGACGGCCAGCGAGCAGGCAAGCGACCTCTTGATCGGAAGAGACAGAACCGCGAGGTACAGGGGCACGAGCAGGAACCCGCCTGAATTTGCCAGCAGGCCAGCGAGCAGACCGACTGTCACAGCGACGAGTGCGAGCATGAGTGCGTTCGGATGGATGTCCTGCTCGCTCTCCTTCGGCGGCGTGTGCAGCAGCACTCGCAGACCGAGGCACGCAATGACAGCATCGGTCGCTTTGATCAAGGTCGATCCGTCGATCCAGCGGGTCAGCAGTGCGCCGACGACAGTCGCCGGGGCTCCGCACGCCACGCTCCAGATGATCACCCGACGGTCCGCGAATCCGCCCTTCCGATATCGGGCAAACGCGACCAGCGTTCCGGGCACGGTTGCCGGCAGCGGCGAGGCAATGGCGACGATCGGCGGCACCCCGATCAGCGCCAGAAAGGGCGTCGCGATCGCTGAGCCGCCCTTGCCGAACAGGCCGCCGAGGTAGCCGACCCCGGCACCGATCGCAGCGATCAAGATCCAATGCACATCCTCAGGGGACCATGGAACTCGTCATCGGTCCAAGATGAAATTCAGCTGCATGTCATAGTCTTGGCCTATGGAGATTCAGCAATTGCGATATGCGGTCGCAGTCATCGAGACCGGCAGTTTCACGGCCGCCGCGAGGCGGTGTTTCGTGGCCCAACCATCGTTGTCGCAATCGATCCGCAACCTCGAACGCGAGCTCGGAGTCGACCTGTTCGAGCGGATCGGCCGCGGGTTCGTCGTCACGGCTGCCGGGGAAGCGTTCGCAGATGCAGCGCGGACAGCGCTGCGCGCCGTCGAGAACGTCCGAATCGAGGTCGATGCGGTGACCGGCGTTATCGCCGGACACCTCGACCTCGTTGCTCTCCCGACCTTGGCCGTCGAGCCGGTCACGCCCCTCGTCGGCGCGTTTCGTTCGGCGCACCCGAGCGTGATCGTCCGACTCGCCCATCCGGATGGCACCGCCGATCTCGTCCGAGCCGTGCAGACCGGACAGAGCGAGGTGGGAATCACCGTCTCACCGATCGTCGACGTCGGCCTGACTGCGCATCCGCTCGGTCGGCAGGAAATCGTCGCGATGCTGCCGCCGGGATCGCCGGGACCCGCCAGACGGGGGCGAATGAACGCCGCAGCGCTCGCTCGGCTCCCGCTGGTCACGAATCCTGTCGGTACGTCGACACGCACCCTTCTCGACGCGGTGTTCTCGGATTCTGGTGCGATTGCGCAGATTGCCGTCGAGACCGATCAGCGCGAGGCCATCATCCCGCTCGTCCTGGCCGGAGCGGGCGCTGCACTGCTGCCGCGAGCAATGGCGGTCACGGCACGCGCGCAGGGCGCAGAGGTGGTCGCTTTGGAACCGCGCGTCTGGCGTGAGCTCGTGCTGATCCACCGTTCGAGCGCGCTGTCACCGGCAGCCCGGGCGTTCGTGGATCTCGCTGTCGGCGCCGGTCGTTGAGGGTCCTCTGAGGGCCTCTGACGGTTCGTGGTCAGAGCACGAGCGGCGCGTCGATCGCGCACCACTGCCCGTTCGGGGAGCAGGCCTCGCACTCGAGCTCGAGGGTGATGTGCGAGATCGCGAAGCGCGGGCCGATCATCTGTTTGACCGCGTCGCCGACCACCTGCGCCTGTTCGAGCGTCGGATGCCCGCTCATCACGAGGTGGGCGGACAGCGCCCGAACATCGCTGGAGAGGCTCCAGACATGAAGATCGTGAATGGCCTCGACCCCTGGCATCGTCGCGATCGCGCTCGATACCTCGCCGGTGTCGATACCCGAGGGAGTGGACTCCAGGAGCACGTCGGTGGCTGCCCACAACAGCTTCCACGCCTGGTAGGCGATCAGTACTCCAAGGGCCATCGATGCGGCGGGGTCGAGCCAGTAGGCGCCGCCCGAAATGAGAATGATCGTTCCTGCGATGGCCACACCGATCGACGCAGCGGTGTCGCCGATCATGTGCAGCATCGCCGAGCGCATGTTCAGATCTTCGCCGTGCGCTCCGGCACCATGATCGTGAGCGGTGTGGCTCTCGCGGACTGCGAGTGCGGCGATCAGGTTTGCAGCGGCGGCGACGAGCGCGACGACCACGACGATGCTGCCGCGGACCGGCTCTGGATGGATCAGCCGGTTGACGCCTGCGTAGATGATCCACACCGTGACCACGAGGATGCTGACGGCATTGCCCTGGGCTGCCAGGATCGTGGCCCGGTGGTACCCGAACGAGCGCTGGCCGGTCGGACGTCGCCGCGCCCAGCGCACAGCGAGGAGGGAGGCCAGAATGGCCGCGACGTCGGTGAGGTTGTGTCCGGCATCGGCGATCAGACCGAGCGATTTGGCCAGAAATCCGAAGACCACCTGGGCGACGACGATCAACAGGTTCAGGACGAGGGCGATTGCCAGTCGACGCTCGCGGCGCACGCTCGTCGCCGTTGCGTTCGGCGCGATGTGCCGCTCGTGTGGGTGCCCCTCACCCGCCGGTCGATCCTCGTCGCGACGGTGGTCGTGGTCGTGGTTGCGGTCGTGGTCGTGGTCGTGCTCGTGGTCGTGATCGGAAGGGCTCGTCGGATGGTCGGGCATCGAAATCTGTCAGGCGATCGTCGGGGTGCGTGCGTCGACGCGAGCCTGAGTGATGTGACCGGTGGCGGGGTGTGTCGGCGTCCATCCCGGGCGGCCGAAGACGTGGCCGAGCTTGCGGCGCAGGCCTTTCGCAGCGCGTACATCATCGACGATGGCGGCGTACTCGTGATAGGCGATCCGGACCGGGTTGTATGTCGCGATGTTCTTGGTCAAGCCGTATTTGATCCGACGGACTTCGGGCTCGAACGTTCCGAAGAGCTTGTCCCAGACGATCAGGATGCCGCCGTAGTTCTTGTCGAGGTACTGCTGGTTCGCACCATGGTGTACTCGATGATGGGACGGTGTGTTGAACACGTTCTCGATCGGCGCAGGCAGCCGGTCGACCGTCTCGGTGTGGATCCAGTACTGATACAACAGATTCAGTTGTCCGGCACGGAAGGTGGTCTTGGCGCTGAATCCGAGGAGGGGCATCGGCGCGAAGATCCAGGCCATGGTCAGACCGGACCACGGCTGTCGTAGTGCGGTGGACAGGTTGTAGCGCTCGCTCGAATGATGGCTGACGTGGTTCGCCCACAGGATGCGGACCTCGTGCATCAACCGGTGGTTCCAGTAGTAGAGGAAGTCCCACACCACGATCGCTCCGACGAGCGACCCACGCCCCGAGCCGATG
>JAYTRT010000529.1:0-4181 GCA_043746045.1 Actinomycetota bacterium
CTCCTGATTCCGATGCTCTACGTGACGGCCAAGGAGTTCTTCGATCGCCGAGTCGGCATCATCGCGGCCGCAATCGGAACCGTGGCGCCGTTGGCAGTCTGGTACGGCCAGGAAGGTCGGATGTACTCGCAGTTCATGCTGCTGGCGTTGATCACCGTGTGGGCACAGATCCGGATCATGCGCACCGGCGGCCGTACCTACTGGGTCATCTTCACGCTCGGCAGTGTCGCCCTGATCTACACCCAGTACTTCGCCGTCCTGCACGTCGGAGCGACGCTGCTGGTCTTCGCGATCGAGATAATTCGGCGGCACCGAGCTTCGCGTCATGCGGGTCCCCTGCTCAAGCAATTGACCCTGTCGTTGTCGGCACAGATTGTCCTACTGGCGCCGCTCGCGCCGTACGCGCTGCATCAAGCCATCCACAACCAGCAGTCGGGATTCGGCTTCAGTGCAGGCAACCTCGCCGCTGGTTCGGCGGTGGTGCCACCTCCAGGCATCTACGGTTTGCTCACCAACATCCAGTGGGCGATCTTCGGATACCTCCCGGATCAGCTGACGACCCGACTCGTCGCACTGTGGCCGATCGGTCTGTTGTTGCTCCTGTTGATGCTCGGACGTCCCCGCCGGCATGGGAACCGTTCGCTGTTGATCATCGCAGCGCTCCCCGTGCTCGTGATCTTCGGCACGAGCTTCATTGCCGCAAAGAGCCGGAGCCTCGCCGAGGTCCGCTACTTCGCCGGGGCTGTCCCGGTTGTGTTCATCTTGCTCGCCGCTGGCGTGACCACAGTGGTTGCCTCGCGCCGGATCCAGATAGCGGTCGTCGGCGTGGTGCTGTCGACGATGCTCGTCGCATTGGTGATCCAGGAGACGAGCACATCGAATCCCCGGCTGTACCAGTACCGGGAGGCAGTCGAGCGCGTCCGTTCGGAGTCCGGCCCGAACGACAGGGTCATCTACGCGCCGTTCTATCTGAACTACATGCTCGAGTACTACAACCCCGGCATTCCGACGACGTCGATCACACCTGATCCGGCTGAGGGACCAGAGGTCATCCATCGCAACGGAGTCGCCGATGCGCTCGCTGCGAAGGCGCCTCATGTCTTCGTCCTGGAGGGCGCGAGCTTTGCCGAAAGCGGAGCGGCGAATGCAGATGTGACACAAGCAATCCACGACTTGGAGGCACACGGAATGTCCGTCAAAGCCCAGTACCGCTACGCACAGATCACCGTCTGGGAGCTCGGATGAGTACGTCCCGTTCCGACCGCCCGATTTGGGACGCGAGCGAGATCCCCGAGCGGCGCACCGTCCGTGTGGCAATTGCGCTCAACCTGGTTCTCGCCGCGTGGTACTTCAAGTGGCTGTTGAATCTGGACAACGCGAGCAATTTCGTGCTCTACGGATTATTGATCCTCGCCGAGGTCTTCAATCTTGTCCAGGGAGGCTCGTTCTGGTGGACCGTCTGGAACGATCGGAAGCATCCCGCGACAGCACCACTTCTGCCGCCTCCGACGGTCGACGTGTTCATTCCCGTCTACAACGAGCCGTTGGACATCGTCGCACCGACGATCGCTGCGGCCTCGAAGATGCGCGGCGCACATGTCAACGTGACACTCCTCGATGACGGCTCCAGCGACATCATGGAGTCGTTCGCCGCTCGGTCCGGTATTCGCTACATCCGTCGCACGGAGCACAACGGAGCCAAGGCCGGCAACATCAACAACGCACTCGGTCTGACGTCTGCCCCATTCGTCGCGGTGTTCGACTGCGACCACGTGCCGAAGCCGGAGTTCATGGAGTCGACGATGGGCCATTTCGCCGATCAGGACGTCGCTTTCGTGCAGACGCCGCAGTACTACTCGAATACCGACGAATCGCCGATCGCCGCAGCGGCCGCTGCCCAACAGGAGCTCTTCTTCGGTGTCATCGCACGAGGCAAGGCGACGCAGGGCGCGATGTTCTGCTGCGGCACCAATGTGGTGTTCCGTCGCGCAGCACTGGAACAGGTCGGCGGCTTCCCCGAGGATTCGCTGACCGAGGACTACGCGCTGTCCATCGAACTCCACGAGCAGGGTTGGAAATCGAAATACGTCTCCGAGGTGCTCGCTGTCGGCTTGGCCCCCGAAGACATGTCGTCCTACGTCAGCCAGCAGCGGCGCTGGGCGCAAGGGTGCCTCGGTGGTATCGGGCGCGTCCTGCGGAGCAAGTTGCCACTGCGCCAACGAATCCAGTACCTCACGTCGGCGACCTACTTCCTCTCGGGGTGGACGGTGATGTTCTACATGAGCATGCCGGTTCTCCGCCTGCTGTTCGGAATCCAGCCGATCGGAGCGGTCGGCACGGATGACTTCATCCTGCATTTCGCCCCGTACTTCGCTGCGTCCTTGACGACGGTCGCGGTCGCGTCCGGGGGGGCCTTCACGTTCCAGGCCTTTGCGCTCAGCTCGGCCACGTTCGGCGTCCATGTCAGGTCTCTCGGCCGTGTCGTGTTCCGGCGCAAAGGGAGGTTCGTCGTCACCCCGAAACACGGGAGCGCTGGACGCCAACTGCGTCCGGTCGGCTTCACGATCGTCTACGGATCGGCGTTGATCATCGCAATGTTGGTCGGTCTGATCCGCGACCCGAGCCCTTCGACGTTCAACAACGTGGCCTACGCCGGCCTGCACCTCGTCGTACTCGCCTGTGGTGCGTGGCCAGCACTCGTGGGTCACAAGGCGATGCGGCCAGCGCTGTACAAGGTCGAGGGTGGAAGGGCCGCAGCATGAGCAAGCGCGTCCCCCAACTCTTGGTCGCGCTTGTCGCGCTCTTCGGTTTGATCGCGATTGTCGTCGCGATTCGCCCCGATCACGGCAGCAAAGGGGCTCCGTCGGACGCCGCCACCAGTGCTGCTCCCGTGACGACCGTCGCTCAGTCGAGCCCGGCCGAAAAAGCCGATCGGGCGGCACGAACCTTTCTCGACCGATACGTGGGCACGGACGGCCGCGTCCACCGCGAACCCGACGGTGACACGGTGAGCGAAGGCCAGGCCTACGCAATGCTGTTGGCAGTTGCGGTCGGCGATCACAGCCGCTTCGATCTCGTGTGGAACTGGACCCGGACGAACATGCTGAATGCAACGGGCTCGCTCGCCTGGCATTGGGTCAACGGTGCGATCGTCGACGGGAACGCCGCAACCGACGCCGACGTCGACGCAAGCAGAGCGCTGTTGGCGGCTGCCGACAAGTTCTCGGTCCCGGTCTACCGCTCCGACGGCTTGTCACTGGCCGACGCGTTGTTCCGGAACGACGTCGTGGAGACGGGCTCGGGTCCCGTGCTCGTCGCCGGACCTTGGGCCACCAAATCACCGCTCATCGTCAATCCGAGCTACATCTCGCCCGTTGCCTTCGACTCGTTCGCGGCCATCAGCGGCGATGCCCGATGGACAACGTTGCGGAAGTCCGGCATCGTGCTGTTGACACAGGTCACCGACAACGGAAAAACGCTGCCACCCGATTGGGCGTCCGTACCAACGACGGGTACCCCACAGGCTGCAGCGGCGCCGAACGGTGATGCGGTGTCCTATGGATACGACGCGTTCCGGACGCTGCCACGTTTGGCCGAGTCCTGCGACGCCGCAAGCCGGACGCTCGCTGCCGCTCTCTGGAAGCCCGCCCAACGAACACTCGATCAACCTGCCGCCACATCCAAGCTGGACGGCAGCGTCCTGACCGCCGGCGACAATCCCCTTTTCCTCGTGGCAGCAGCCTCTGCGGCCGATGCGGCGGGCGACACCCACCGTTCGAACGAACTGCTCGACAGAGCCGAGCAGATCAATGACCGGTCACCCAGTTATTACCTCAGCGCATGGGTGGCGATCGCGCGCCTGCAGGTTGACACCGACCTGCTCGGCGGGTGCTCGCACGACCTGCCGGCCCGCCCATCGACGACTCGAACGACCGCCGAGCCGGCGTCGGCGATTTCGACAGCAGTGACATCACCGATACCGACAACAGGAGACCAATCATGACAGACAAGCGATTCACGACCCGGCTGCTCACAACGACAGTCATGCTGGTGACGTCTGTGGCACTCGTCGCTCCTGGCGCCGACGCGGTGTCAGCGCCGACACCCGGCTCCGGCTGGGCTCGTTTCGGACACTTCGCACCGAGCCAAACGACGGTCGACGTCTTTGTCGACGGCGCGCC
>JAYTRT010000530.1:0-4180 GCA_043746045.1 Actinomycetota bacterium
TCACTGGCGCCAAGATCAGCCACCTCAACCTCCTGCCCCAGGGCCAAGCCGAGCGCTACAGCCGCACCGAGGCAATGGTCGAGACGATGGAGGAGTACTTCGGTTCGTGCACCAATCACGGTGAATGCGAATCTGCCTGTCCGAAGAGCATCTCGATCGACGTGATTGCGCTGATGAACAAGGATTACCTGATGTCGAAGATCAAGAACCGCAAGCAGCTCTCGCGGAACTGATCGAATGAGTCTTCACTCCGTCGTCGTCGAGCTGGGTGCTGCGGTCGTGGGTTTTGAAAGCGCGCCGTTGGTGCACGATGTGTGAATGAAATTCGCGTATCTGGCTGCGTTCGCCACAGCATTGCTGTACGGCGTCAGTGCGGTGCTCGAAGATCGTGCCGCGAAAGCTGTGCCGGTCACGGGCAACAGTGGCAAGCGGGCGGCAGTCAAGACGACGCTGAGCCCTGTGTACCTGATCGGGATGGTGCTCAGCATCTTCGCCTGGGTTGCATCGTTGGTCGCGCTTCGTCGGCTGCCGTTGTTCGCTGTTCAGGCCATCGCCGCCGGCAGCATCGGCGTCGTCGTGTTGATCAGTTGGGCAATGACGAGGCGGGCCCCGAGCAAGCGCGATTCGTTGCTCCTCATCGCGTTGGCCTTCGGGTTGACCGCACTCGCCATTTCGGCCGCTCCGGGTCGTCCGCACCACCTCACGTGGTGGTTCCGGGTCGGCATCGTGATCGGTGTTGCGGTCGTCGCCATGGCGGCGCTGCGTGCGTCGCGGGTCGCGGGGCGTCGGGGCAGTGCCGCCCTCGGCGCGGTGTCCGGACTGGCCGATGGAGGGATGGCGTTGTGTGCCCGCGCGATCCACTTGCACTCACACCATCGTCTGCGCATCCTGATCGATCCGGTTGCCTGGTCGATCGTCGTCTTCGCGGTCATCGGGGTGATCACGTTCGCCGGTTCGCTGCAACGCGGCCCGGCGTCGATCGCGCTCGCATGTCAGCAGGCTGTCCTGACCATCGTGCCGTCGGCGATCGGACTGTTCGTCCTCGGTGACCGGGCCCGCCACGGCTACGTGCCGTTGACGATCGTTGGTTTCGTCGTCACCGTGACCGCCGTGATCCTCCTCACTTTGCACCCCACCCACGACCTGATTCCCGCCTCGGCCGCGCCCGATCAGCAGCCATCGCAGATGGCACCCTGAGGCATCGCAGTTCATTCGCCGATTGATCACACTTCGGTCATACATCCGTCCCACCATGTGAGTCATGGACGATCGTGCAGCAGTCAGCTGGATTCACCGCCGGGCCGGCTTCGGCTTGGCTCTCCCGGACCTCGAGGCAGCAACGGCTCGAGGTCCAGCCGCAGAGATCGAAACGATGTTGTCGCCCGCCTCGGTCAGCGCTGCAGTCGCCGCCGACCCGTGGAACGACGCCGACCTTCCGCTGACCAAGCGCGACTCGGCCGCAGCGATCAAGGCGGTCACGACGTGGCTCGACCAGATGACCTCGACCACCACACCGTTGGTCGACCGGATGGCGTGGTTCTGGCACGGGCACTTCGTCAGTGCTCTCGACAAGGTCAAAGAGGCACGCCTGCTGGTCGACCAGATTCGGCTCTTCCGGAGCTCCGGCCTCGGGTCGTTCTCGAGCCTGCTGCACGCGGTGACCATCGACCCGGCGATGCTGGTCTACCTGGACGGCGCACAATCGACCGGACAGCATCCCAACGAGAACTTCGGTCGTGAGGTGCTCGAACTGTTCACGCTCGGTCTCGACACGTACACCGAGGACGATGTCAAGGCCGGAGCGGCCGCACTCACCGGCTGGAGGGTATTGCCAGACCAGGCCACCGCGCAGTTCGTGGCGAAGCGCCACGACGACACGGCGCGGACCTACCTCGGTACCACCGGAGTCCACGATGTCGACACCGTGGTCGGCGCGATCATGGCCCACAAGGCGCTCGCCGGCTCGATCGCAGCTGCGGTCGCCGGGGCGATCCTCGGAACGACCGACGGAGCCGTCGTCACGCCCCTCGCCCAGACCTTTGCATCGAGCAAATTCGACATCACATCGCTGGTCCGGGCCACGCTGCAGGCTGGCGTCGGCGGCCAATCGCAGCCGGTGGTACTGGCTCCGGTGCCGTGGCTCACGATCGCTCAGCGGGTGACCGGAGCAAGCGCGCCGGCCAAGGTCCGATTGACGGGCTTGCGGACCGCCGGCCAGGTGCCGATGACGCCACCGAACGTCGCTGGTTGGCCGACCGGTGCGGCATGGTTCGGCTCGTCGACCGTCGTGGCGCGGGCCACTCTCGCCGCCGCAGTTGCCGCTGCCGCACCAGCTGGCAACGCCGCCCGGACAGCTGCGGATGGCGACGATCTGGTGGCGCTGGCAACAGCGCTCGGACTACCGACCCCGAGCTTCGACGCAGCGTCGAGCGCCGCCCTGACCGCTGCAAAACCAGGAGTCGAGCGGCTCGCCCTCGCCCTGTGTTCCCCCGAATTCGTGATTGCCTGAGGAGGCACCGATGTACAGCAGACGACAGTTCATCCAGATCGGCGCGAGCGCGGCAGTGACCGCAGCACTGGCGGCGTGCGCCTCGAAGGGGGCCTCGTCGACTCCGAGCCATCAGACCTCGGCGGCGACACCTGGCACGGGCGGCACATCGTCGACGACGGGTTCGACCACCCCCTCGACGACCCCGTCCACGACACAGTCCACGACAGGGTCGACCACCGCCTCGCCGAGCGCGGGAGCAACGACGACCGTCTCGTCGGTCCTCACACCCGGGCCTGCGGGGCGGACGCTGGTGATCGTGCAGCTCAACGGTGGCAACGATGCTCTCAACACGTTGATTCCCTCCGACGGTCGGTATCGCGACGCTCGGCCCACGTTGGCGATCCCGGAGACGGATCTCGTCGCTCTCAAAGGCACGACCGATTGGAGCCTGCACCCGAAGCTGGCGCCGCTGGCCGCATACTGGGAAGCAGGCACCGCCACGTTTCTCCCCGGGATCGGCTTCAACGATCCGAACCATTCCCACTTCGTTTCCCTCGACCGTTGGTGGCGTGCGGATGACCTGACGTCGTCCACCGGGTGGCTCGGTCGATCGGTCGGACCGGACTCCACCAAGCCGCTCTACGCAACCGCCCTCGGCAGTGGGGCGCCGCTGCTGCGCAGCGATTCGTTCCAGCCGGCAGTCGTGATCCAACCGGGAACATTCACCTTCCCGGGCCATCTCGGCGAGAAGGTGTTGGGACGCCTGGCGAGTCCCGTGAGCGCCGACCAGTTGCACGCCCTCGCCCAGCAGTCGATGACGTCGACCATCGCCGCCGTCGACGCGTTCGGCGGCCTGCTGAAGTCATCGGCATCCGGGTCGGGCGATGTCGTGTCGTACAGGGAGGGCGGACTCGATCTGATCAACGGCCTCGATCTCGCCGCCCGGCTCGTCACCGGAAACGTCGGAGCGCGCATCGTGGTGGTCTCGGTCGGTGGTTTCGACACGCACTACAACCAACTCTCCGTTCAGGGCACATTGCTCGACGACCTTGCCAAGGGCATCGACGGCTTCATGCAGAAGATCGCCGCTGCCGGAGCCTCCGACAAGACGCTCCTGGTGACCACCAGCGAGTTCGGTCGGCGGGTCGCCGAGAATGCGAGTGGCGGGTTCGACCACGGAGCCGGAGGCATGTCGATGATGCTCGGCGGCAGTGTCGTCGGCGGTATCCAGAGCGCGGTCGATCTCGGCAATCAGCTCGATGGCGACGTTCGTCCCTCGCTCGATCCGCGGACG
Organism: Actinomycetota bacterium; assembly: GCA_043746045.1. Lineage (GTDB taxonomy): Bacteria > Actinomycetota > Acidimicrobiia > Acidimicrobiales > Ilumatobacteraceae > WLMZ01. Next base: position 3,786 of record JAYTRT010000530.1, read on the forward strand.
ATGTACACGGCGTGCCTCGACTGGCTCGGCCTCGATCCGGTGGCCGCACTCGGCAAGCGCTACGACGAGGTCAAACTCCTCAAAGCCTGAGTTCTCGCTGTAGAAAAGCGCGCTGTAGGGGTCCTTTCCGCTCGAAGAACTCAGGGTTTGCGGACGATCAGTGTCTGGCCGCGATTCGTGGCAGCCACATTGTCGGCCTCGAGGGTCAGGTCGAGCCACAGATCGCCCGGCGCATCGGGCACCACGAACTGCAGCGTGGCGATGAGGCTGACGCTGTCTGCTTCGGCGACGCCTTCGAAGCTCCACTCGTGTTCGCCGTTCGACCAGCGCAGGTGTGCACCGAGCACGGCCGTCTCGATCGACGTTCGCAGGTCATTGACAATGTGGATGTCGAT
>JAYTRT010000531.1:0-4175 GCA_043746045.1 Actinomycetota bacterium
TCCGGGAATGCCACACATGTATGACCTCACGTTGTCGTCGATCACGGGTGATCTCGTCGATCTCGGCAATTATCGAGACACGGTCTGTCTGATCGTCAACGTCGCGAGCGCTTGAGGCCTCACCCCTCAGTACGCAGGTCTGCGCACGCTTCACGAAGACAACAGGGCGAGCGGCTTCACCGTTCTTGCGTTCCCCTGCAACCAGTTCGGGGCGCAGGAACCCGGCACGGACGCGGAGATCCTCGAGTTCGCCACCAGTACGTACGACGTCACCTTCCCGATGTTCTCGAAGATCGAGGTCAACGGGCCCGGAGCGTGTGACCTCTACACGTGGCTGAAGGCGGAGCAGGGCAATGGCGCGGACATCACCTGGAACTTCGAGAAGTTCCTCGTCGATCGTGACGGCAATGTGGTCAAGCGATACCCGCCACAGACGACGCCCGAACAAATCGCAGAAGATCTGCCACCACTTCTCACGTGACGAGTGACCTCCATCGATCGCCGGTCACCGTCGTGGACAGGTAACTTCGAGCGTCATTTGAGGGCGTCACACGCTCGTTCACACGGGGTGCCGCGACGATCGGTCGATGAAGGTGATCACGCGGGCGCGTCGGCCGCCAGCCAGACGAACCACGGTGAGCGCGCACCGTCCGTCGGGGACGGCCACAATGTGGTCGGGAGGCTCGGTGGTGGACGTGAGGATTCGATTGCTCGGGACACCCGAGATCGAGCGTGATGGGCATGTCGGTGCGCCGCCGCGAGGACGCAAGGCGTGGGCGGTGCTCGCCTACGTGGCGCTCGCGGAGCGCCCGGTCTCGCGTCAACACCTTGCCGGCCTGCTGTTCGCCGATGCCGCAGATCCGCTGGGTGCGCTGCGCTGGACGTTGGCTGAGTTGCGCCGCGCGCTCGGCCGCCCCGACGTCTTGCAGGGCGACCCGGTCGTCGCCGGCTTCAGTCGGGTGTGTCTCGACGTGTCGATGGTCGCCGACGGTGATCGGGACGCCCTGTTGGCGGCGCGCGGCGATCTGCTGGAGGGCCTCCACGTGGACGGGTGCGCGGCGTTCGAGTCGTGGCTGGTCGTCGAGCAGTATCGGTGGTCCGCCACCATCGAGGCGCAGTTGCGTCATGCGGCGTTTTCCTCCCTCGCAGCGGGCAACGCCTCAGCCGCGTTGGATTTTGCGTCGAGGGCCGTGGCGCGCAACGTGCTCGACGAGGGCAACCACGAACTGCTCGTCCGAAGCCTCGTGGCCGTCGGCGACGAAGAGGCAGCGTTGCGCCAGGTCGCGGTTTGCGAGGACGTGCTCGCACGCGAGTTCGGTGTCACGGCCTCGCCAGCACTGCATCTCGCCGCGCGCCGTACGGGCGCGACCGATCCTGCGTCGGTCGGCGATCTGCCAGAGATCGCGAGCCTGATCGAGGCGGGGCGCGCGGCCGTTGGTGCCGGCGCTCTGGATGCCGGCCTCGACTGCCTGCGTCGAGCGGTGGTCAAAGCCGCGGCCGCCGATGCCGGATCCCTGCGCGCTGCGGCGCTGCTGGCGCTCGGTGGCGCGCTCGTTCACAGCGTGCGCGGCCGCGACGGCGAAGGCGCCGTTGTTCTCCACGAGGCGCTGCGTATGGCGGAGGCGATCGGCGACGATGACGTCGCGTCATCGGCATGCCGGGAGTTGGGTTTCGTCGATGTGCAGGCTGGACGACGCACGACAGCAACCGCTTGGTTGGACCGTGCGATGGAGTTGGCCGACGCCGACGGCCCCCGCGCGGCGATCCTGGGCGTGCGGGGAATGAACGCTTCGGACATGGGCGACTACGCCGGCGCGATCGCTGCACTGGACGCATCGGTGGTGCACGCCCGACGATGTGGCGACGCTCGACAGGAGGCGTGGTCCCTGTCGATCCTCGCCCGCGTCCACCTCCTGCGTGGCGACCACGCGCAGGGTGCTGTCGTCATCGAGCGGTCGCTGTCGATCGTGTCGGAGCAGCGCTGGATTGCGTTCCAGCCGTGGCCGCAGGCCCTGCGTGCCGAGCTGGAGATCGGCACGGGCCGACACGGCGACGGTGTCGCCCAGCTCGAGCGGGCTTTTGCACTGTCATGTCAGCTCGGTGATCCCTGTTGGGAAGGAATGACCGCCCGGCTGCTCGGGGTGCTGTGCGCACAGCGAGGTGATCTGGTGGCGGCGGCGACGTGGCTCGATGAGGCCCACCGCCGTTGCGGAGCCGTGACCGACCCGTACCAGTGGGTGCGAGCGTACGTGTTGGATGCAACGATCGAGGTGGCAGTCGCCTCCGGTGATCTCGTGCGAGCACGGTCGCTCACTCAGGCGCTGGCGGTTCTCGCCGCCCGCTGCGAGATGCGCGAGCTGGTCGTGCGCGCCCACCTGCACCTCTGGAGGCTCGGGGACTCGCCAGCGCTCGACGCCGCCCGGCTTCTGGCGGACGGGATCGACAACGCAACACTTCGACGAGCGATCGACGACGCAGCACAGGAGACGACACGATGAGCGAGACTGCACAGGAGACGACGCGCCCGGGTCCAGAGCCAGCGGACTGGACCACCGTCGACGCCGGCTGGGGTCATGCAGCGGTCGACTTCTCGACGCTCAGCGAACCGGCGAACTGTCGCGAATACGTCGCGGTCCACCAGCACCTCGGAGTCGCGTCGGGCGATCACGTGCTCGATGTCGCGTGCGGATCGGGGCTGGCGATCGAGCTCGCCATCGCACGGGGCGCGACGTGCGCCGGAATCGATGCGTCGGCTCGGCTCGTCGCCGTCGCCTGTGACCGCAGCCCTGATGCCGACATCCGCGTCGGCGACATGTGCGCAATGCCGTGGGAGGACGCGACCTTCGACGTGGTGACGAGCTTTCGAGGCATCTGGGGTACGACCCCCGACGCGGTCGGCGAAGCGATCCGCGTGCTCGCTCCGGGAGGTCGGATCGGGATGACCGTCTGGGGACACATCAAGGCGTCGGCGGGCTCGTGGGCGCTCGCCCCGTTCTCCGTCGCCGCCGAGCGCAAGGTCGCCAACCAGGCGGCAATGGTCTCGCTCGGCCGCCCCGGCGCAGGTGAAGCGCTGCTCGCCGGCCACGGCTTCATCGACATCCGCCGGGTCACGATCCCGTTCGCCTGGGAGTTCGCCGACCCCGAGACGTACGCCCGAGCGATCGCCTCCACCGGCCCGGCCTACGAGGCGATCGCCAACGTCGGCGCGGAGGCATTCGTCGAGCTCGCCATGGAGCGGGCTCGGGCGCACGTTCGTGACGGGCTGCCGCTGCGGGCCGTCATCGACGTCGTGGGCTACCTCGCCACCAAACCGACCTGAATCGGCGTTCGCGCCAGCGCCACCGACCAATCATGGGCATTGCTGCCCGAGCAAAGGACCACTCGACATGTTCATCCGCCCAACGAACCCCGACGTCGCCGACGAGGCACACGCGTGGACCGAAATCCAGACGGCGGCCTGGGGGTACCTCCCGAACTACGCCGCAGCGTTCGCGTCGCGACCCGATGTCGCCCGGGCATGGACCAACCTGAACCTCACGGTGCGCAACGGCATGGACCGCCACCGGTTCGAAATCGCCACCATCGCCGCAGCGCGAGCATTGCGGTCCACCTACTGCACTGCTGCGCACTCGACGTTCTTGCGCGACACATGCGGCGACGAGGGCGCCATGATCGCGTTGGCGACAGACCTCGACGGCGTCATGCTCGACCCGACCGACAGAGCAGTCGTCTTGTTCGCCCGCAAGATGGTCCACGACGCCGCCGGCATCACGGTCGACGACACCGCAACGCTGCGCTCCGCCGGGCTGGACGACAACGACATCGCCGACATCGTGTTCGCCGTCGCAGCGCGATGCTTCTTCGCCACCGCGCTCGACGCCATGGGCGTTCAAGCCGATCCCCAACTCCGTGCAGCGTTCCCGCCCGAACTCGCCGATCAGATGGTCGTCGGTCGACCAATCGCCGCCCAACCGGTCGGCTGACCGGGTGGCACCAGTTCGAATGAAGCGTTCGCACATGGTGCACCGGCCGATCACGTCGGCAACCGACCTGCGCTGCCGACGTCAGTCCCGGACGCGCACATCTCCGATGGCGGTCGATGCCTGGGAGCTGACACAGTGTGGTCATGCCTTCGTGGTTCACGTCCCGAGCCCGAGATTCGGCGCCCTCGTATA
>JAYTRT010000532.1:0-12625 GCA_043746045.1 Actinomycetota bacterium
GACCAGCGATCTCACGGGCGCGCCGACGTTCACAGCGGCCCGGTCCCGCTGCGGTGGCAACTTCGCGATGCTGGTGGACACATCCGGCTCGATCGGTTCGACCAACATGAACACGGTCAAGGGCGGCATCAACGGCTTCATCGACACGTTCGCGGGTACGCCGATCAAGCTCGAGGTCGTTCGGTTCAGCGGAACAGCAAGCGCCCTTCTCCCGTCGGGCAGCACGGAATGGGTTCACTACTACGACATGCTCGTCGACAGCGATGTTGCTGCTCTGAAGACATTGGTCGGCCCGTCGAACAACAGCAGCCAGGGTTTGATCTCGAACGGTGGCACGAACTGGGAGGACGGCGTCTTCCACCTGCTCAAGAACTCCGATGGCACCGTCCAATCGAGCCCACCGGACACGATCATCTTCTTCACCGACGGCGTGCCGACATTCAGTCGGATCGACGGGACGACGGCGACTGCACCGGTGGTCCCGGACCCGGCGGATGCTGGCCTTCCGCCATCGGATGGATACGTCCTGTCGATGATCGGTTGGAACCGTACAGAGCGTCTGATCCGCGATCGCGGCAAGGTCAAGATGGTCGGGGTGTTCGTCGGAACAAAGACGTCGACGTCACTGTGGAACACGGCCGGCCCGGGATCGCACATGGTGTACTCGCGTGGCAGCAACGTGCTGTTCCAGCGCGGCTACCACGCCGGTGCGCAGGTCGGCGATGCGCTCGCCTACACACGTGGATATCACTCGACCTACGACCGCAACAACAACGTCACCTTCCAGATCGCCTCGAGCGGCGTCGTGTACGAACAGCTGATCGGCACGACGTGGACGTCGATCAGCAGGTCTGCTTTCACCGCCGGAAACACGACGCCCGATGAGTCGGACAAGTTCCGTCTTCGAGTGACCGGGACTCCGGGGACGTGGCAGACGATTTCGAGCACGCAGTACGACCAGGGCAACATCATCGCCGGATCGACCGATGGATTCCGGACGACGTACTCGACACTGTCGGCGTCGTGGACGAGCATCACCGCAGCGGTGTACAACCTCAGCAACACGACAGCGGACACGACCGACGGGTACCGGACCACGAACGTCTATTCGACTCCGTACGACACGTGGGAACCGTCGACGCTGTCGGCCTATCTCGTCGGGAACACGACGAGCGCGTCGACCGACGGTTGGCAGGCAACGACGACCGGCACCAGCACGGTGTGGACATCGGTGACCACTGCACAGTTCAATGCCAGCAACACCACGACCGACGAGACCGACGGTTGGCGACCGAACACCTATGCGGCTCCGTACAGCACGTGGGAGAACGTGGCCCAGGCGGCCTACGACGCCGGCAACACCGTCAGTGGATCGACCGACGGCTGGCAGACGGCGACGAGCGGTGTTGCCTCGACGTGGACCCCGGTCACGCTGGCGGCCTACACGTTGAGCAACACCACCGCCAACGATGCGCTCGACGGCTGGCAGGCGGTCAAGACGTACTCGGCCCCGTACGACACGTTCGACGCTCTGACATCGAAGTCGATCCTCGACTACGTCACGCTCGGCAACGTGCTGGTCGATGCGACCTCCGGCGACAAGGGTCCGTTCGTCGAGGCGACCCTGTCGGCTGGCCACTACACGAATGCGGCAGTGGCCGATCTGTTCGTCCTGCCGGACTACACCCAGTTCAGCAGCGCGCTCTCAGATGTGGCACTCGGCCAATGCGGGGGCACTGTCACGATGCAGACTCGATTGGTGGCCGGCACCCCCGCCCAGGATCCGTTCACCTACCAGATCTCCTCGACCAACGCGATCGTGCAGACGTCGGCGGGCTATCGCAGCGGCACCTTCGACGTTCCGCTGAAGGGTGGACTGGCCCAGACCGTCACGATCTCGCCGCAGGACTTCACGAATCTGGTTCGCTATTCGCCGGCGAGCTGGACGTGCAAGGCAGCGGGTGCGGCATACCCGTTCACCGTGGCACCGATCGTGGGACACGCACCGTGGACGAGCATTCAGCTGACCGTCAACCCGAACAAGGCAGTGTCGTGCATCCAGAACGTGAACTTCTCGTGACCGGCCGACGGTCTCGGGTCGGCGACAACGCTGACGGTGACGAGGGAAGCGCGCTGATCCTGACCCTCGTCTTCGTGCTGATCGTCTCGCTGATGGTGCTGCCGGTGATGGGCTACATCATGGCCGTCACACGCACCAACCGCGTCCTTGTCGATCGTGCTTCCCGGGTCGAGGCGGTCAAGGGTGGTCTGCGTGTCGCACTGGTCAATCCTGGGCAGTTGTACAACGCATGCGTCGCCTCGGGCCGCACGAGTGCGGTCGTGCTCGCGGTTCCGCCGGGTCTCGGGATCGCGTCCAGTTGCACGACGACACAGGACGCGTTGCAGGAGGTGCCGAGCAACCTGCGCTGGGCGCTGGCCACCACGCAGGTCGGTTCGAACGCCCTGATCCCGGCCGCATATGTCAACACCGACGTGTCGACGCCAGAGTTGAACGGGATGATCTCGCCGCAGTGGTGCACGAGCATGAACGCCGTGCCGAAACTGTCGTGCGGTAAGCCCTATCCGAACAACGGCGTGACCGATACCTCGGCGTGGACGGTCGACTCCTCGGCGACATCGGTCGGCTCGAAGATCTTCTCGCCACAGCTGCCCCCGTTCTCGAACTCGCTGCGTTCCGCGACGGCCAAAGATCTGCTGACCGGCGCAGTGCCGTGCAAGATCTACTTCCCCGGCAAGTACATCGACGATGTCGTCATCACCGGGTCGACCCCGGTCTATTTCGTGTCGGGCGTCTACTACTTCGAGAAGACGCTGCGGATCAGCGGCGACGCCAACGTCGTTGTCGGCGCCGGCGCCACGCCGGGCTGCACCGACAGCGATGCGATTGCTGTGTCCGACACGGTCAACGCGCCGCTCGATGCGTACAGCAACGGCGTCGGTGGCACGTTCGTGTTCGGCGACGCCGGTCGCTTCGTCGTCGACACGGCAACGGCTGGCGCGGCAGCGGGTGCCAGCATCGTGTTCAACCGACGTCTTGTCGGAACGACCGATCCGCTCGCCGTGTTGAACAACATCTCCATCATGTCCGTCAACGGAGTGTGGAACGGGACGACAACCGCGGCACTGGATCTTCCGGCGCAGCTGCACGTGCCAGTGGCACTCGTTTCGGGCACGACTCCGACGGATCCGTGGACGCAGACGTACAAGGCTTCGACCCTCGTGTCGACGCTGACGCCACCGGTCTCGTGCGCGCCGCCGCCGACGCCGACCACGGCGGCCTGTCCGATCATCGACTTCAACTTCGCCAGTGCTGCCCGTGTGACCGTCGCGATCGCCGGATACATCGCCGTGCCGCAGGGTTCCGTCAGCATCCAGACCACGGCGGCCGCTACCGCGAACAAGAACGTGTCGTTCGGTGGTGGGATCCTCGCCGCACAGATGCTCGTTTCCGCTTCGACGCCGCAGTCGTTGCAGATCGGATTGCTGAACCCTGTCGTTCAGAAGACGTTCAAGATCACGACCACGACCACCAGCGGCGCTCCGCAGATGACGTCCGTCGCTCTCGTCCAGGTCAACCAGACCGGCGGGTACGCCGTCAACTCGTGGATCGTCGAAGGCCCGTAGGCTGCGTCAGCGGACGAGCTCCATGCGCAGGCCGTGGTTGTCCCATTGGGGATCGAGCGGCAGGCGGTTCATCGCCCGGCCGACGGCACGGCGGGCGGTCCACAACAGGCCGACCGCTTGCATCACGTGCGTCTGTCCAGCGCCATTCGGCGGAACAGCCGCGATCAGATCCTCGGCCCCCGGCAGCTTGTTGCGGACGAGCGACATCCGCTCGATCACGCCGTCCTCGTGGAACGGCGATGTCAGTACGGGCTGATCTTCGTTGAGCAAGGTGTACGAGAGCTCGGGATTGGCCGAGAAGAACGACCGTTGATGAAAGGGTTGGAAGACCTCGGCTGCTTCACGCAGCCATCTGAATCGGCGGAAGTCGTCCGTGGTCAGCCACGGCTCGATGGCTAGTGCCTCGGCTCGCGTCGCCGCGTTCAGTGCGGCTCGCGACGGGATCGGGCGGATGGCGATGCGGCGCGGCCAACCAACCATCGCGCGCGCCTCGGCTTCGCACGCGCCGTATTGATCCGGTGACGGTTCGTCGGGAAAGCCGAGCGGACAGTTGATCGCGGCGGCATCGAATTTCGGACGGAAGTCGACGACCTCTTCCAATGTGCGCATCACCATGCAGTCCTCGACGATCACGGTGACGGCGGCGAGACGTGCCGGCGCAACAAGCCATCCGCCCGGACATGGGGTGATGCCGGCCAGCCACTTGTACGGGAGTTGCTTGAGGACCATGGGTCAGGTGCTCACGGTCAGACGGCGCTCGAGACGAGTTGTCCACTGCCGGTGGTTGCCCCTTGGGCAGCGTCGACCGTCGCCTGGGCCTGCGCCTGAGCGCGGATCGTCGACAGCTGCGCCGTGATCTCTTTCGGATAGGCGCTGACCGCCATCGCTGTTTCCAGCGAGAGCAAGCCCGCCGCGACAAGACGAGCCATGTCCATCTCGATCGTCTGCATGCCATCTTTCTGGCTGGTCTGGATGACGTTGCGCATCTGCCGGCTCTTGCCCTCGCGGACGAGGTTGCGCACGGCTTCGGTACCCATCAAGATCTCGTAGGCAGCAACTCGTCCACCACCCTCGACGGCGATCAAGCGCTGGCTGATCACGCCTTGCAGCACGCTGGCCAGCTGGGTCTGGATCTGATCACGACGATCCGACGGGAACACGTCGATGATTCGGTCGAGGGCCTGGGAAGCGTCGTTGGTGTGCAAGGTGGCGAACACGAGGTGACCGGTTTCGGCCAAGGTCAACGTGATCGAGATGCTGTCGAGATCGCGCATTTCGCCGAGCAGGATCACGTCCGGATCTTCACGCAGGGCGCTGCGCAGCCCGTCGGTGAAGCTGAGCACATCGGTGCCGACCTCACGTTGGTTGATCATCGCCGTCTTGTGGTTGTGCTGGTACTCGACCGGGTCCTCGATCGTCAGGATGTGGCACGGCTGCTCTTCGTTGATCCTGTCGATCATCGCCGCCAGAGTGGTGCTCTTGCCCGAGCCGGTCGGGCCGACGACGAGTACGAGGCCGTATGGCTTGTTCAGCAATGTGGTGCATGCAGACGGTGCGCCGAGATCTTCCAGGGATCGGACGCGACTTGGAATGACGCGCATCGCCAAAGCCAGCGAACCGCGCTGGTAGTACGCATTGACTCGGAATCGAGCGACACCGGCGATACCGAACGAGAAGTCGACCTGCATCATCTCGGCCAGTTCGGCCTTGTGGCGGTCGTCGAGGAGCGACATCACGATCCGCTCCATCTCCTGCGGTGTCAGGACTGGAACGCCCTCGAAGTTGATGAGTACACCGTCGCGTCGGGCTGTCGCCGGACGGCCGACCGTCAGGTGGAGGTCGCTGGCACCAGCACCGACGGTTGCTTCCAACAGGGCGCGAAGGGTGGGGTCCGGTGTGCTCATCTGGCTATTCTCCGATTGGGAGCCGCATCGTGCGGCGATGTGAAGGATTCATGGTCATTGCGTTCACGGCGATTCTCGGCCTGCTGATCGGGTCGTTCCTGACCGTTGTCGCAGATCGTGTGCCACGTGGGAAATCGATTGTCACGCCTGGTTCGGCATGCGGGAATTGTGGCCTCGAACTTGGGCCGCTGGATCTTGTTCCGGTGGTCAGCTGGGTTGTGTTGCGTGGTCGCTGCCGACGATGTCGGTCCAAGATCGGCGTCGAGCCACTGATCATCGAGATCGCCAACTGCGCACTGTTCGTTGCATGTGCAATCAAATTTCATCTGTCGTGGGAACTGGCCGCATTCTGCGCGTTGTCCGGCGGTCTTGTCGCGTTGAGCTGGATCGATCTGCGGATCAAGAAGTTGCCGCGCGGCATCATCTACGTCACCGCACTCATCGGCGTGCCGCTGCTGTGCGTCGCTGCGTTGGTGCGGCACGAACCGCGCCGAATCTGGATGATGGCACTCGGCGCAGCGATCGCGTTGGCGGTGATGGCGTTGATCTACGTAGCCAGCCGAGGCGGCATGGGCGACGGCGATGTGCGTCTGTCGCCGTTGCTCGGTGCGTACCTCGGATGGCTCAACCCGGGCTTCGTCGGCGTCGGACTGTTCCTCGGCTTCCTGTTCGGTGCCATCGTCGGCGTCGCCGTGATGGCCGCCGGACGCGGCGGACGGAAGACGGCGGTGCCGTTCGGGCCATTCCTCGCGCTGGGCACGATGGTCGCTGTCTTCACCGGCCAACCACTGATCGACGTACTGTTGCATCGTTGACGTCACGGCTCAGACTTGCTGCTTCATGCTGTCGAGCACGCCGTACATCGCCGACACGAGAGCAACAGCCACGAAGCCGACGATGAGCCCGACGAACATGATCATGATCGGCTCGAACATCGTGGTGAACTTCTTGATCCGGCTTTCCAACTCGCGGTCGAAGTACGTGCTGGCCACAGCCAGTTGCTCGTCCAACGTTCCGGTCTCCTCGCCGACCTTGAACATCTGGCGCGCGGCACCGGGAAACAGGCCGGTGTCAGCAAGCGGCTGATAGAAGCCGCCGCCTTCGAGCATGATCTCTTGTGCGGCTTCCAGCTTGGTCCGGTACACGGTGTTCCCGGTGGACTCGGTCGTCGTCTTCAGACCTTCGGGAAGTGGTACCCCGGCCTGCATCATCGCCCCGAGAATGCGACAGAAACGCTCGAGGATCGCGTACTCGATGATGCCGCTGATGATCGGGATCTTGAGAACCAGCTTGTCGCGGACAAGTCGACCCTTCTCGGTCTTCGTCAGCCAGAGCAAACAGGCGACGATCACCATCAGGAACGAGAACGGGATGTACCAGAGGATGGTGAACAGATCGGCCACGAACAGCAGCGCCCGTGTCGGCAGCGGCAGGTCGGCGTGCAGTTCGGCGAACAGCGGTTTGAACTGCGGCAGGACGTATCCGGCCAGGATCGCCACGGTGACGAAGGCGAGAACCATCACGACCGCCGGGTACGACAGTGCGCCGACGACCTTGGAACGGGTTTCGACCTCGCGCTCGAGGTAGCCGGCCAAGCTTTCCAGCGTGGTGTCGAGACGGCCGGTCAGTTCGGCTGATTCGAGGATGCCCATGTAGTAGATCGGGAACGCCTCCGGGTGCTTGCGCGCTGCCTGCGACAGTCGCCCGCCATTGCGCAGATCTTCCACCATCGAACTCAGCGTGCGGCGCAGCGCGATGTCGTCGGTCTCGTCACCGATGGTCTCCAACGCATCGGTGATCGGGATGCCGGCTTTGACGAAGACGGCCAACTGACGCGTGAAGTGCATCAGCTCTTTCTTCTTGACCTTCTCCTTGGTCAGCTCGAACTGCATCTTGCCCTTGTGCTCGGCCAGTTTGGTCGGGTACAGGTTCTCACCGAGCAGAAATTTGCGCGCGTCGCCGATCGTCTCGGCTTTGGTGATTCCTTCGACTGCAGCACCGAGAGGATCGATTGCTGCATACGCGAACTTGGGCATGGCGGTGCTCCTGCTGGGCGGCTGGCGAGTGGGTGGACGGACTAGTGGGCAAACAAGGTTCTGACGACTTCTGGGATGGTGGTCACGTCGTTCTCGACGAGTTGCATCGCTTCACGCAACATGGTCCGCATTCCTTGGGCAACGGCCAGTCGACGGAGCTCCTCGGTCGTTGCCCAACCAACGATCAGGCGGCGCAGTTCCGGCGTGATGCGCAGCAACTCGTAGACGCCGATCCGGTCGCGGTAGCCGGTGCCGGCGCAGTAGTTGCAGCCCGCCCCGTGGTAGAACTCGGTCTTGTCCAAGTTGCCGCTGTGCTGGCGGAACACAGAGATCTCCTCGGCCGGGGGAACATACGACTCCTTGCAAGAATCGCAGATCCGACGCAGCAGACGTTGTCCGATCACGCCCACGACGGATGATGCGATGAGGAACGCCTCGATGCCCATGTCGAGGAAGCGGTGCAGTGCGGCAACGCTGTCGGTTCCGTGGAGCGAGCTGAGCACGAAGTGACCGGTGAGCGCGCTCTGGATCGCGATACGGGCCGTGTCGGCATCGCGGATCTCGCCGACCAGGATCACGTCAGGGTCCTGTCGGAGGATGGCTTTCAGGCCTGTTGCGAACGTCAGGCCGGCCTGCTCGTTGGTCTGGATCTGGTTGATGCCGGGGAAGACGTATTCGACCGGGTCTTCGACCGTCGTGACGTTCTTGCCGGACGAGTTGATCTCCAACAGCGTTGCGTACAACGTCGTCGTCTTTCCGGCACCGGTCGGTCCTGCGCAGATGACCATGCCGAACGGGGCGTGGACCATCTTCGAGTACTGCAGGTAGGTGTCGCGAGGGAACCCGAGCTCGGACAGGCCGATCATCGAGCGGCCCTTGTCGAGGATTCGCATGACGACCTTCTCGCCCCACACGGTTGCCACGCTCGCGACGCGCACGTCGACGTCCTTGCCATCGATGACGGTCGAGAACTGGCCGTCCTGCGGGCGCCGCCGCTCGACGATGTTCATGCCACTCATGATCTTCAAGCGGCTGGTCAGGGCCGAATGAACGCCGATCGGCAGGCTGAATGCTTCGACCAAGGTGCCGTCGACGCGGAAGCGGATGCGCAGCGACTCGTCCAGTGGTTCGACATGGATGTCGCTGGCCCGGTCGCGCATTGCCTGGCCGACGATGCGATTGACGAGCTGCACGATCGGTGCGAGGTCGTCGGAGCTCGCAGCAGCGGCTGCGGCGACGGCCAACCCGGACCGCTGGTCCTCGGTGACTTCGAACGACTTGACCAAGCGGTCGACGTCGGCATCAGCACGGTGCGAGGAATCGATGAACGTACGGACTGTCGCGAAGTCCGCGACATACCAACGGATCGGGCGCTTCGCGGCGGCTTCGACAGCAGCTCGACGGTGCGGTGACGGGTCCGCCGAGAGAACGATCAGCGTGTCGCCGTCGACTGCGACGGGCAGCACCTGGTGGGCGCGGATCACGCTCTCGTCGAGCAAGCTGACGATGGCCGGATCGAGCACGATCTGTTTGGTGTCGACGGTCGGCAGACCGAAGACTTGGCTGATCGCCTGCTCCAACTCGTGGCGTCCGGCCCCGAATCGACCGAGCGCGAGATCGCTGAAGAGCAACAGATCGCCACTTGCCAATTGCAGCGTGGTGGCCAGCGCCTCAGCCGTGAGTTGGTCACCCTCGACAAGGAGCTGACCGACCTGCATGCACTCAGCGGCGCTCATCCCCGTCATCACGGGCGCGCCGGGCTCAGGCGCTCGTGCAGGTGCTGGCGGATCGTCGCCTTTGGATTTCGTGAACAGTGCCATGCGGCGGTCTCCGAGCTGGAGGAGTCATCGACCGGTCATGCGTAGTGAGCTCACCACGATGACAAGTTCGACTCTGAGTTGAATTCTTCGGCGCTGTTTGCCGTCGTTGATGTCGGGATGAACGGGCGGAGTGTCAGGAGTTGGGCCGGGATCGGCGTGCTGGTGGGATCGGGATGGGCGGGGGCAGGCGCTGCGGCGGGTTCGTCCATCCACGTCGGAACGGGAAGTGGCACATGGACAGGAGCCGGCATCGAGGCGGCTGAGGCGGCCGCTGGGACCGGTACGGGCATCGGCGCGGCCGGCGGCGGCACCGGCATCGTGACTTCTGCAAACGCTCGAGCAGCCGCTGACGGCTGCGCGACCGGCATCCGAGACGCAGACTCCTCGTCGGTCTGCATCTCGGCTGACGGGGGTTCGTGATGCATGCCGTTGGTCGACATGATCCCTTCGAAAGCGTCGTGATCCTGCGAGGTAGGGGGAACCTCACTCGGATCACGACGGTGCGCAGCAAAGTCCAACATGGGTAGGGGAGACCCGTCGTACTCGCCCTTGCGCACGAACTGGGCCGGATCGAGTTCGATCAGTGCCCGTTCGATTTCTTCCAGCCGTTCCAGTTGAACGGCTGTCGTGACATCCATTGTCGTGTCGGCGACCTGTGCGGCCAACTCGCCGATGCGCACGTTGACGCGATCGACCTGCTCCGACGTACTGACCCCGAGTCGCTCCATTTCGATTCGGACGAGCATCGACTCGCCCACTGCGCTCGACATCTGCTCACTGAGCCGATCGAGCGCGTCCTGATCGACCTTGCTCACGTCGAGAGCCAACCGGTCGAGATGCTCGGCGAAGCCGATGTTCGCGCTCTCCAACTCCGCCAGCCGATGCGACATCGCACCGATGGCCTCATCCATGCCGCGACTCAGCCGCCCCATCGTCGCGTCGAGGTCCGCCAGACGCGTGCCGGCATGTTCGTTGATCCGTTCCTCCATCGCGAGCATCCGGTCGACCGAACGCTGCTCGTTCTCCTCGGACTTGCGGGCGACCATCACGATGTGCTCGGTCGCCGTCGAGCGGGCTGACTCGAAGGCTTCGGTGAGATTGCGGTTGAAGGTGACCGAACGTTCGTCGATCTGATCTTCGAGGGCGCGCCCGGTCTCGTCGAGCCGCTGATTCAGAGCAGTCGTCGAGTCGGCCACCTGCTGGGTCAGCGCCGACGCTTGTGCGGCGAATTGATTCAGCCGCTGCCCGACCTTCTCTCGTTCGGCGAGGATCTCGGAGCGCACGTCGGCGCGCAGTTCGGAGCGCAGTTCGGCCTGCATCGAGTTGCGGAGTTCGGTCTGCAACTCGGTACGCAGCTCGGCACGGAGTTCCGATCGGAACGATGGCGAGAGTTCTGCGCGGGAGGGGGCATGTGCCAACTCGGTCTGGAGCAACGTCTGCAGCTCGGTCCCGAGGCCGGCGCGGATTTCGGTTTCGATCTCGGCGCGCAGCTCGGCACGAATCGCCGGGCTGATGTCGGAACCGCGCTTGATGGTGGCCAACACCCGCAGTGCGTCGACCTGTTCTTGGAAATGGCGGCCGATCTCGTCGGTCCGGTTGTCAGCGGTTCGCTGGACCTCTTCGGCCCTCGCGGTCATCGCCGCCAGATACCGCGCCAGCTGCTGCTCGACCGCGGCGAGCAGTGTCGCGTTGGTCGCTGGTGCTGAACCAGGTGCTGGAAATGTCGTGAACACATCGGAAATCGCCGGGAGCGGGTCCACGTTGACACGCTCGGCCGGCGACTCCGAGGTCGAGAGCTGCACAGGCTGACTCCGGTGACGGAGTAGTCCGCCTCGCTGCTGTCGGTGTTGGTTCCTCGCCACGAAAGGGGATCGGAGAATTACGGCAGATCTTGAGGAATTGCACACGTGTGATTTGCCCGTTTGGTGTCACCAGGTGATGCATCTGCTCGGGTGGGGCCCCGCGGCGGGGTCCCGTTGTCTGCGAGAATCGTCGGGTGACGCCGATATCCGACTTCAGGGTTCACCTCATCGACGGGACATACGAACTGTTTCGCCAGCACTTCGGTCAGGCCGGTCGCCACGATGACGAATCTCCATATGCGGCAACGATCGGCGTTCTGTCGTCGACGCTGCAGTTGATCGCCCAAGGATCGACGCACATTGCTGTCGCGAGTGATCACGTCATCGAGAGCTTCCGCAATGATCTCTGGGCCGGCTACAAGTCGAGCGCTGGGATGGCCGAGGAGTTGCTCGTTCAGATTCCGCTCGTGGAGCAGGCGCTGATGTCGATGGGTGTGACCACGTGGGCGATGGTGGAATACGAAGCCGACGACGCGCTCGGAGCCGCCGCTGCCGTGGCTGACGCAGATCCGAATGTCGGGCGCGTCCTGATCGTGACGCCCGACAAGGACCTCGGGCAATGCGTGCGCGGCACGCGGGTCGTGCAATACGACCGTCGCAAGGACGAGATCATCGACGAGGCAGGGGTGTTCGCCAAGTTCGGCATCGGCCCACTGTCGATCCCCGATTACCTCGGTTTGGTCGGTGACACGGCCGACGGATTTCCCGGACTTCCCGGTTGGGGCGCGAAGGGCGCATCGACCGTACTGGCCAAGTTCGAGCACATCGAGGCGATTCCACCGGCTGCAGCCGATTGGCAGATCCCCAACCTGCGCGGCGCCGAGAAGCTGGCGGCGACGCTGCGCGAGCAGTACGACGATGCGTTGCTCTTCCGGCAGATCGCGACCGTCATCACCGATATCGACGTCGGTGGCGTCGACGATTGGCGGTGGCGGGGACCGACGGACGAGTTCGAATCGTTCGCCTCCGATCTCGGGGCACCGCAGTTGGCCGACCGAGCCGCGCGCCTGGCCGAAACCCGCTTCGGCTCGTAGCCGAGAACATGGTTGTCCGGTGGCCGAAAACCCGACAACACCCGTCGAGTGAGGTGGCGGCCAGGCGACCTGCGGCACACGGTCGGTACCGTTGAAGGCTGCTACATCCCTGTCCTGACCTGGTTCCCGGACGAACGTTGCACAGGACCCGACCGCCACCTCACCCAACGGGTGTCAAACGGTGTCGTCAGGTTAGCCGGGCGCTACCCTGCTCACACCTGTTCGGCGAATACGTCGGCACGGAGGGTTGCGAGAGCGGCCGAATCGGCACGCCTGGAAAGCGTGTGAAGTGCAAACTTCCGTGGGTTCAAATCCCACACCCTC
>JAYTRT010000533.1:0-4161 GCA_043746045.1 Actinomycetota bacterium
GCAACAGTTGTTCGATCTTGGTCTGCAGATCGGAGATCTCCTTGCGGCGAATTGTTGCCCGCGCCGTCACGATGCCGGTGACAGCGTCGCCCCTGGCCAGATCTGCGCTCTCCTCCGTCGTGCTGTATGCCGCGTCGGCGTGGCCGGCGGTGTCGAGAACGGTGGCGCGGCCAGCAGTTTCGATGATCAGGTCGCCGGGACTCTGATCGACGGTCCACGACACCGGCGCACCAACGGGCTTGAGGGGCGGGAGGGTCACTCCTGCCTGGAGGGCGCAGTCGGCGATGTCGACCGGCCATTCGTCCAGTCCGCCGAGATCGACCGTCGCGCCGAGGGTGCCAGGTATTCCCGATTCGTCACCGATTGCCTTGCGCGTCGCCTGTGGCGAAGCGGCCATCCGGATCGTCCACGGACGCAGGAGCGCCACGATGCTGCTGATGACAGCGAGTACGCCGGCCACCTTGGCGATCTGGTCCCTGATTGGTTGGGTGGCGAGCTTGATCCCGTTGACGACGAGGAATCGACCGACATCGATCAGACCGTTGACGAGCCCGGTACTGAGATCGAATGCAGCTTGGATCCCTGCGCCGACAAAGCTGAAGAAGCCGTTCCCCGTGTCCGGTGCCGGGGGTGCCTGGAGGTGCCCGAGTGCATCGAAGACTCCGCCGATGGTCGAGTCGATGAAGCCCTGGACCCGCGAGCAGATGCCCGTCGTCGAAGCGTGTGCGACGCCGAGCGGGTGAACGAGGTGCGTACCGGTGAGACGGGTAGTGGCGGCGTCGACGAAGCCGGCTTGCGCCGTCGAGCCCGGCTCCGCGACCGACGGCGCGGTGTTGGTCGCAGTGGCCGCGGGACCGTTGGCGAAAGCGGCGGCGAATCGTGTTGCGTCAGCGACGTAGAGCGCAAGCACGAGACCCGGAAAAACGATGGACGGTGCATGTCTCCAGTCTCGGGTGCCCATCGTCCGTAGCGCCAGCAGCGAGCCGGGACTGCCGGCGGCGCTGACCCAGCCCGCCAACAGATACGACGTCGGTGGCAGACCGGGACCGGCGGGCAGGAGCGTGTCGAGGTCGGCGCCGAGCGTCCCTTGACCGGCCGAGGCTTCCAGCAACATCGCCGTTGCCTGGTCCTGCAGAAGGCGCATCGGTGTGGCACCGCTCGCGGTGGTGACGGCCACGAGCGGGTCGAGATGATCGGCGTCGGCGACGACCGGCATGCCGGCCGCAGCGAGATCGGCGATGCTGATCGCCGTCGAAGGCGGGGTCCCGGTTGCGGTGGCGACCGGCGCAGTCGGTGTCGGTGTCGGTGTCGGTGTCGATGTCGATGTCGGTGTCGGTGTCGGTGTCGGTGTCGATGTCGATGTCGATGCCGTGCTGGTGGACGATGTGCATGCGGAGACGCAGCCGAGCGAGAACACCAACGCGCCGGCGAGCCAGATCCGAGTGGACGAGTGCATGGTCATCAGGTGGTGCCGGGTCTACAGGTTGCGAAGCGCGGCGATGGCGACGGCGGAGATGAGCGGTTGATCGGCAGCAGGATCATCCGGTCCACTGTCGGCGTGGCGATCGAGGCCGACGGCCAGCATCGTCGTGCCCTTCAGCACGACGATGCTGGTGGGATCACTGGTGAAGAAGGCACCGTCGCCGATCCCGCCGGCCGGCTGGGCGGCCGCTGCGCTTGCCTTGAGTGCGTCGAAGGCGGTGGTCGTGATTCCTGTCTGGATCGCCAACTGCAGGGTGGCTGCGCCCGCTGTGAACGTGCACGATCCCGAGGTCGCGTCTCCATTGCTGGAATCGACCGGCGCCCCGAGCGCTTTGGCGGCCTCGTCCTTGGTGATCACCGAACATGGGTCGACTGTGGATGACGGTGTTTCTGTCGACGGGGTCGGGCTCGGGATCAGTGGGACGTCGCCGGCGAATTGCTGGATCGTGACCGGCATGCTCAGCAGCTTCGATGTCGATGGTTCCGGATAGGCCACGATCAACATCCGGTCACCCGCGTGCAACGATGTCGACACCGGCGCAATCACCGGGGCCTTGCTGCAGTCGGCGTCGCTGCTGTCGAAGAAGGCGATCTGGAGTTCGCCGGGATCAGCCACGTAGTTGAGCGAGCCACCGGAGGGGATGTTCGACTGCCCACCGTTCGGGGGATCCGGTGTCTGGAGCGCGAAGCAGCCCTTCCCGAGCTGGCCGAGGTTGAAGCCCGGCCGAGCGCTGGCGAGCGCCTGGAGCGGGCTCCCGACGGCGATGATCAGGCCCTTCCCGGTTGGCGCAGCCGAGAGGGTACCTGGGAAGTTCTGGTTGACTTCGGCGGCTGACGGTGTCTCGTTGAAGCCCTGTGCTGCAGCGAAGCCGGGTTGGCCGATGGAGTAGATGATGAACGTGTAACGGGCCTGCACGGTCCCGATGACGTTGATGCTCGAGACGGGGTCCGTCTGGCCCGCCGCGTACAGGGCGAGGGTGCCCACGTTCGATGAGCCCGCCGCCTCGAACGGACTGAGCTGTCCGTAGGCGACGCTGGCGAAGTCGGGAGTGCCGGTGCCATTGGCGGCACCGAGGATGTTGTTGTCTTCGAAGAAACCGACGAGTGGTACGCCGAGCGGATGTTCGGGGGTGGCGTACAGGTTGAGGAATCGCACCTGCACCTTCCCGCCCGTGTTGTTCGCGGAGCCGGCGCCCGGCGCCACGCCCGTTGTCGGGTCGGTCGGAGTGGCGGCCGCGCCGGAGATCGGGACGGCGCCGACGGAGGTCGCACCCGGCGTGGCCGTGGTCGGCGCGATCGTGGTCGGCCCGGAGTTGCTCGAACCCGGCGACAGCGTGCTCGCCACGGTCGGCCGAGTCGCCGACGCGTCCGGCGAAACGGTCTTCGTCGTGCTCGCGCAGCCGGTTGCACAGGTGAGACCGGCGATGGCCAGTGCAGTCATGATCGTCCTTGCGCAAAGCGGTGAGTTCATGGGGAGCATCCTCGGAGTCGGGCCGACGAGTCGGCATCTGGCTTGTCGATCGGACCGGCTCGCGCCGACGTCCGCTGACCTGCTCTTGCGAAGGTAGGCCGATCGATGAACGGGCGAATCGGGGAAACCATGTACTGCGCGAACTCATTCGGCGCTCCACGGTCGAACTGCGTCTGCTCAGGGGTCGACGCGGTGCCGATCGTCGCACGATCATTCGGGATCTCCGGGTTTTCGCGTCAGGTGCTATAGCAACCCGTCAATGGCGACGGACGGGAACTGGCGACGGAGGAACTCGTGACAGTCGGGAACCAGAGTGCTCGGGCGAACGTCGAAACGGTGATGCGCGTGATTCCGATTGTTCCAGCGGTGGTCGTCCTCCTGGCAGCGTGCGGGGCAAGCGCGGCGAGGTCGCCAGCGGCGTCGACGGCAACGGCAGTTGCAACCTCGTCCGGCCGGGTCACCGGTACGGTTCTGGCCGGGCCGACGTGCCCCGTGGAGCAGATCGGCGGTGTCAGGTGCGCCCCGAAGGCCGTCGCCGGCATCGTCCGGCTGACCCAGGATGGTCGCATTGTCGTGTCCATTCGAATTGACGAGGCAGGTGCGTTCGCAGGCACGGCTCCGACAGGTGCCTACGTCCTGACTGTCGACATCGGCCAGAACGTGTTTCCGCGATGTCCGTCTCGTCCACTGACGGTGGATGAAGGGGTTGTCACCATCGCTGATGTCGTGTGCGACACGGGGATCCGCTGATCAGGCGTGCGGCCACGCCGGTTCGGTCGTCCGATCGAACGAGAAGCCAGCACACTGTGGGGCGACCGGTGGTCAGATGCCGTTCTTCTGCAGCGCTGAGAGGATCGGCAGGCTGTTGGTCGTGATCCCGTTGACACCCAGTTGAGCGAGCGCATCGACTCTGCTCATCGTGTCGACCGTCCACGCCTGGATCCACAGATGCTTCTGATGGAGGGTGCGAACGGTGGGCGCGTCGAGGAGGCCGGCTGCCACGGCAACTCCTTGGATGGACGGATCGACCGGAAGCGCGAGAAATGTCGTGAGCGTGTCAGCCGTGCCGATGCTGAGCAGCCGGAGCGCGCGAGGACTGCTGGCCGCCAGGGTGTCGAGCATCTGATGGTTCGGCGTCGAGATGAACACCGTGGTGTGCGGATGAGCGGCGATCAGGGCGGCCACCAGTTCCGACGTCGCCGGCCCGC
>JAYTRT010000534.1:0-4161 GCA_043746045.1 Actinomycetota bacterium
CTGTCGGCGGCATCTCGGTCGGCGGTATCTCGGTCGGCGGACCGAGAGTGGACCGGTCGACACCCTTCGGCCGCCCCGTCGTTCCGGAGGTGTACAGCATCGTGCGTCCGAGAACGGGATCGTCGATGTCACTGTCGACCTGATCCGCGATCGACTGGGCGTAGTCCTCGAAACCATCCATTCGCCCGCCGACCGCGAGTCGCACGGATACGTTCGGCGAGCTGGCGACGGCGACCTCGAGCGCGTCTGCGAACCGAACGTCGCCGATGATCACCCTGCTGTCGGAGTTGTCGACGATGTACGCCATTTCCTCGCCGGTGAGATGCCAATTGACGGTCGTCAAGCGCAGACCCATCCGGGTCGCGGCCGCCATTGCCTCGGCGAATTCCGGACGGTTGGCACAGACCAGCGCCAACGCATCGCCGGCGACCACACCTCTGGCCCGCAGCGCGCGGACGAGGCGGTTGGCGTTCCCGTTCAACTCAGCGAACGTCCGATTTCCGAGGTCGGAGATGATCGCCAACCGCTGTGGAGCCTGTGCGGCGTAGTACGCGGGCGTCATGCCGCACGCCGCAGCCGTTGCGAGATCGTCCGTCACCGTTGCCATCGAAACCCCCAGGCCCTCGAGCAGACGAGAAGCTTCGCAGATCGATGCCACACGACAACTCCCCCGAGGTTCAGATCCCGATTCGGCGATTGCTGGTCGCGGCATGCATCGCCGCTCTGGCCTGCACCACTTCGTGTCGATTGGACACCTCGGGCACGCCGACCTCGCGGAATGCGCCGCCGTCGGTCCAGGAATACGGGTCGGTTCGGATCGTGATCACCGTGGTGCGAGACGCGTAACGGGCGCGAGAGAACATCTCCGACAACTGGGCGATGGTCGTCACCGACTCCGTCAGACAACCCATCGATGCCGCATGTGCGGCGAGGTCGACTCGCACCATCCGGGCGTGACGGGTGTCCTCGAGTTGATTGCCGAAGGGCACACCGCCGTGTTCGGCCTGGATCCGGTTCACCGAAGCATGGCCGCCGTTGTCGCAGACGATCACGATCAGCTTGTGGCCCGACAGTACCGAGCTGTACAGATCGCTGCTGTTCATCATGTACGAGCCGTCGCCGACGAAGGCGATGACCTCGCGCTCGGGCTTCGCCATCTTCGCGCCCCATGCCCCACTGATCTCGTAGCCGGGGCATGAATACCCCGAATCGCAGTCGAACGAGTTCAGGCCCGTCGCCCGCCATCCGTTGTTCAGTTCCGCAGGGAGACCCCCGGCGGCCGTCACGACGTAGTCGGACGGTCGACCGACCCGGTCGATCGCCCCGACCACGTGCGCGTACGTCGGCAATCCACCATCGACCGGGGTCGCGACCGTTTCGATGTACGCGTGGTATGCGGCGCGCAGACCGGCGGCCTGCGCGGTCCATTCGGAATCGAACCAGTGCTGCCCGAGTCGCTGGCCCAGCTCGGTCAATGTCGCCAGCGCGTCGCCGACGACGGGAAGGCTGCGGTGTTTGACGGCGTCGAAGGACGACGTGTTGATGCTGACGAATGTCGCGTCCTTGGCGAACGCCGTCCACGACCCCGTCGTCGAATCCTGCAACCGGGTACCGACCGCGATGATCAGATCTGCGGTGGCCGCGAGTTGGTTCGCCGACGCGCACCCGGTCGCCCCGACCGGGCCGACATTGAGAGGATGAGCGGCCAGGAGAGATGCCTTGCCGGCCATCGTCTCGACGACCGGGATGTTGTAGGTCTCGGCAAAGCTGGTCAGCGCCGCTTCGGCGCCGCTGTAGCGCACTCCACCCCCGGCGATGATCAGCGGACGTCTGGCCAGTCGGATCATGTCCGTCGCGACATCCAACTGCATCTGGTCGGCTCGCGGCCGGGTCGGGACCCGCACCCGTGTCTCGAAGAAGGCAAGCGGATAGTCGAAGGCTTCGGCCTGGATGTCCTGCGGGAGTGCCAGCAACGCCGGTCCACAATTGGCTGGATCGAGCATCACGTCGACCGCATGCGGTAGCGAATGCACGAGTTGTTCAGGTCGGACGATGCGGTCCCAGAATCGAACGAGCGGCTTGAACGCGTCGTTGACGGTGAGCGTCGGGTCACCGTAGTGCTCCACCTGCTGCACAACGGGATCCGGGAGACGGCTGACGAACGTGTCAGCGGCGAGGAGCAACATGGGCAAGCGGTTGGCGTGTGCTGCCGCTGCCGCCGTGAGCATGTTCGACGATCCAGGTCCGATCGATGACGACGCCACCATGATCTGGCGCCGGCACGATGCCTTGGCGAATCCGACCGCGGCCAACGCCATGCCGTGCTCGGTCTGTCCGCGCCATGTCGGTAGGGCGTCCCCGGCCTGTTGGAGAGCATGCCCGAGAGACGTCACATTGCCGTGGCCGAAGATCGCGAACACACCGGGGAAAAGCGCAACCTCACGACCTTCGCCGCTCCCCTCGCCACGCTCGTCATCGGGCAGCAGCGTGCGTTGCGCGATCAGATAGCGGACGAGCGCTTCCGCCATCGTCAGTCGGATTGTCTCCATCGCGCCTCGCCTCCTTCCGCTCTCGCCGCCGCTGGCCGCGCGAATGTACATCTTCACATCGGCCGAACTCCCGGGAACTCCAATACTTCATACCCCCGAGCCGTGCCGCCCCTCGCCAGCTGCAAACCGAGCAGCGCCCGCCTGCGTCTCGCCACTGCGGATCACCTCGAGCCCGAGTCGGGTCTCGTTGGCCAGTGCATCCGGCAGCTCGAGATGCCACTGCTCGTAGGAACTACGACGGTCGCTGCGCAGACATCCCTGCGGAAATGCGGCAATCTCGTGTGCCAACGCCACCGCTGTCGACAGCGCTGTGCCAGGTGCACAGAGACGGTTGGCAAGGCCGATGCGCAGTGCTTCGTCCCCGCTCACACCCCGTCCCGTGAGGATCAGATCGAGTGCGTGGCTGTGCCCGAGCAGTCGCGTCAGGCGAACGGTACCACCGTCGATCAGCGGCACGCCCCATCGCCGACAGAAGACTCCGAAGACGGCATCGCTGGCCGCCACACGCATGTCGCACCACGCAGCAAGTTCGATGCCTCCGGCAACGGCGTGGCCCTCGACCGCGGCGATGACGGGCTTCGACAGCATCATGCGAGTCGGGCCCATCGGACCGTCCAGAGTCACATCCGCTTCGACGCGGTTGCCACGTCCAGCGGCGATCGCTGTGAGATCGGCTCCTGCGCAGAACGTCCCGTCGGAACCTGTCAGCACGGCGACGGCCAGCCGTTCGTCGGACTCGAACGTGCGGAACGCAGCGGCGAGGGCTGCGGCGGTCGGCCCGTCGACGGCATTGCGCACCGTCGGGCGGTGGATCGTGACGACTGCAACCGGGCCGTCGATCTCGTAGATGACGGTGTCGTCGGCTCGTTCTCGTTCTCGTCTTCGTTCTCGTTCGGCGTCGGCCATCCGGCAATTCTTCACTGCGTCGTTCGATGCACACGAGCCGGTCTCAGCGAGCGATCGGCAGCGCCGCTCGCCGCCACGCCTCGAACCCGCCGATCAGGTCGGTGACACGGGCAAAGCCCAAGCGCTGCAGGTTCGCAGCGGCCAGGCTCGACGAATACCCATCGGTGCAGTAGACGACGACGCGCTTCTCGAAACCGCTGATCCGGCCGTCCGGGTATCCGCTGGCCGGGTCAGCTCTCCACTCGAGGACCGTACGTGGCAGGTGAATGCTGCCCGGCACGTGTCCATCCCGGTCGCGATCGATCTGCTGCCGAGTGTCGATCACCACGATCGTTCGATCAGAACGCCGCTCGTCATCGAGATCACGGGGTGTCACTCGTTGCAGACCCGCCCGAGCCTCAGCCACGAGATCGTGGACCGTGAAACGGTTCGTCCTTCGATGGACCGACACGTGGTAGTTGCCTCCGTCGACGAACGGGTCCCGTGTCCACGTCGCGTACCGGGCCTCCAACGTCAAGCCACTGGCCGCGCAGTGGGCGTCCCATTCCGCCAACGTGTAGCCGTTCGTCTCCAACGCGAAGCCGGCGACCAACAGGCCGCCGGGCAGCAGGTGTTGTCCGAGGTTGTGCAGGATCAGGCGGCGATCACCGGGCTCACAGAAGATCATCACGTTGCCAGGCATCGCGACGATGTCGAAGCGACGATT
>JAYTRT010000535.1:0-12597 GCA_043746045.1 Actinomycetota bacterium
CGGTCCGCCACTTGCCGTCAACACGATGCGCGACAGTTCGACGTCCGGGCGAGCCGCGCTGCGCAGGCACTGGTGCACGGCGCAGTGTTCTGAGTCGACAGGGACCAATTCTGCGCCCGGAAGGAGTCGGAGAGGCTGCACCACCGGGCCAGCCGCAATCAGACTCTCCTTGTTCGCCAAAGCAAGCCGCTTGCCGGCCCGTAGTGCGGCGACCGTGACATCGAGACCTGCGAAACCGACGACTCCGTTGACGACGACGTCGGCGTCCTGGGCGAGATCGGCGAGATCGGCGATGACCTCGGCGAACGGAAGTGCAGCAGCAACTTCGGCCCGCCGTGATGCGTCGGCGACAGCAACGACCTTCGGGCGGAACTCGTTGGCCTGGGCGATCAGCGCCTCCACCGAGGAACCGATGCCGAGACCCACGACCTCGTACTCGCCTGCTTCGGCGCGGATGACATCGAGCGTCTGCGTGCCGATCGAGCCGGTGGACCCGGCAATGGCAACCCTCACTGCGCTCATGATCCGGGCCTCATTGCAGGTCAGTCTGTCAGCGTTGTCGCGCGATCGGTCGGCACGAAGCCGACGTCACCCGCTGCCGCATCACTTGATCTTGACCGATGTCCACGGCTCGAGCGCGAGGGTGAGGTAGTAGACGGCCGGCAGGGTGAACAGGAACCCGTCGAAACGATCGAGCACGCCACCGTGGCCCTTGATGATGCTGCCGAAATCCTTGATGTCCAGATTCCGCTTGAACATGCTTTCCGTGAGATCTCCGAGCGGAGCGACGATCGCGATCACGACGCCGAGGAAGATCAGGTTCGGCGAGTCCCAGTTCGTGCTCTTCTTGGCGATCCCGATCACGACCATCGCAACGATCGTGAAGAACGCCCCGCCGATGAAACCTTCGACGGACTTGTTCGGGCTGATCCAGCCGCGCAGGGGCGTCTTGCCGGCAGCCGAACCCACGACGAGCGCACCGATGTCGTTGACGACGACGCCGACCGCGAGGAGGAAGATGGTGTCCGTACCGATGTGGGGAGGACTGAATGCGCTGACGGTTTCCAACCTGAGGATCAATCCACCGAACGCGCCGGCGAGTCCGATCCACGTCACGCCGAGCGTGGTGATGGCCATGTTCGGCATCGGACTGGAGTTCAGGTTCGGAGCACCGATGAAGCTGATGCTGCCGGCGATGAACGCAAACATGATCACCAGCGGGACAGCCATGTCGCCATATGCGTATCCCGCGAGAGGCGCGAAGAAACAGGCAGCGATGCCCACCACACTCGATGGTTGATAGCCCTTTTCGGTGACCTTCTCGTAGAACTCGATCGCGGCCAACGTGATCACGATCACGACGATCGCGAGCACGGCCTGTGGGCGCCACTTGGTCGCCAGGATGAAGACGAGCGCAAGTCCTGCGCCGACCATGATCGCCATCGGCATGTCACGCCCGCCGAGGCCGCCGGACGGCTTGGCTCCCGGCGTGGTGCGCACGCCACCGGTGTTACGCGCCCGAGCGGCGGCGCGAGCCTGCTCCTCGCGAGTGCGGCTGCGCCCCTTCGAACCCGGTCGGCCGATTCCTTCGTCGGTCGGGTCGGTGCCGATCGTGATCCGCCCGGCCTCACGTCGAGCGGCCGCGACGGAGCCGCTCGGATCGGAATCCTCGTAGTACGACTCACCGCCGGGCGTGACCGGCATCTGACCGGACCGAACGACGTCCGAAACGCCTTCGTACCCGGATGACGGGTCTGGGTTCTCGTCATCACTCCACACCGGCGAAGCCGACGAGAACGACGACCAGACATCGAGATCCGAATCGTCGCTGACCACTTTCGGCATCTCCCCGGTCGGGGGTGCGGTCCAATGCGGCAGCGGGCCGGTGTTGTCGTCGAACGAGAGCGCAGGCCGTTGTGCCGTCGTGCTCGGGTCGTTCGGATCGGCCGGCTCGCCGAACAGCGGCGGCCCGAAGTCGTCCTCATCGCGCTTCTTACCGCGCCATACGTCGTCACTCATCGCGAACTCCCCTGACCCATTCGGTTGACACAGTCCCCAACTGGCACTGACCCGTTCATACCTCGAGCAGTTCTTTCTCTTTGCGGCCGAATGCCGCATCGATCAACTCGACGTGATCGTGAGTGATCTTGTCCATGTCCTTCTCGGCGCGTTCCAGTTCGTCGGCCGAGATCGCTGCGGCCTTCTCGGCCGCCTCCAGATGCTTTCGCGCGTCTCGGCGAAGGTTGCGCACTGCGATCCTGCCGTCCTCGGCGAGGGTCTTGACGATCTTCACGTACTCCCGACGACGCTCTTCGGTCAACGTCGGGATGTTCAAGCGGATGACCACGCCGTCATTGGATGGGGAGATGCCGAGATCACTGTCGCGGATTGCCTTCTCGATGACGGCCAGGGTGGAGCGGTCGTGCGGCTTGATGATCAGCTGACGGGCCTCGGGAACCTGGAAGCCGGCCAGCTGCTGCAAGGGAACGGTGCTTCCGTAATAGTCGACCATGATGCGGTCGACCAGCGCGGGCGTTGCTCGTCCCGTACGCACAGACGTGAATTGCTGCTGCACGTGTTGGACCGCTTTGTCCATCTTGTCCATCGCCTCGAGAAGCGTCTCTTCGATCACGCCGACAAGCGTACAGATCGGCCGGTACCGCCACCGTGCATTCGACCCAGACACGTCCGGGGCGCGCCGAGCGAGAACGGCTCAGGCCGGCTCGTCGGTGATGATCGTGCCGACGCGTTCGCCTTCCAAGATGGCCCTCAGCGCACCGTGGTGCGACATGTCGAACACCACGATCGGCAGCTTGTTGTCGCGGCAGAAGGCAATCGCCGTCGCGTCCATGACCTTCAGATCCTTCGTCATCACGTCCATGTACGACACCCGGTCGAACTTGGTTGCCGTTGGATCGAGGCGAGGGTCTGCCGAGTACACGCCATCAACACCCGAATGAGTGCCTTTCAGGAGGGCATCGGCGTCGATCTCGGCGCAGCGCAGGGCAGCGGCCGTGTCCGTGGTGAAAAATGGGTTGCCGGTTCCGGCCGCGAATATCACGACGCGGCCTTTTTCTAGGTGACGCATCGCTCGTCGCCTGATGTACGGCTCGGCGATCCGTGGCATCTCGATCGCGGACTGCACTCGCGTCTCCTGGCCGACGCGTTCCAGCGCGTCCTGCAGTGCGAGAGCGTTCATCACGGTCCCGAGCATGCCGATGTGGTCGGACTGGGTCGCGTCCATTCCGGTCATCGCGCCGGTTCGACCTCGCCAGAAATTGCCGCCGCCGACGACGACAGCGACATCGACGCCCAGGTTCTCACGGATGTCGCGGATCTCGAGCGCCGTGCTCGCCAGCGTCGCGCCGTCGAGACCCGAGCCGGACGGGCCGGCCAATGCCTCCCCCGATGGCTTGAAGACGATTCGCTTCCATCGGGGGTTCGGCACGGCCGCGGTCATTGGAGTCGTCAGCCGATCTCGACCTGAGCGAACCGGACGATGTTCGCCGATCCGATCAGCTGTTTGATCGACACCTTGTCATCCTTCGCGTACGGCTGATCGAGCAGGCAGACGTCCTTGAAGAACCCCTGGATTCGACCTTCGATGATCTTCGGCAGCGCAGCTTCGGGCTTGCCCTCGTTCCGCGAGATCGCTTCGAGCGTGGTCCGTTCGTGGGCAACGACGTCCTCCGGGATCTCGTCACGGCTCAGGTACTTCGGACGGGCAAAGGCGATGTGCACCGCGATGTCGTGGGCCAACTCTGCGGTCGCCCCGGACATCTCGACGAGCACGGCGTTGACACCGCGACCACCCTGGATGTGCACGTACGAATCGAGGACGTTGCCGGCTGCGGCTTCGAATCGGACGACATCGCCGATGCTGATGTTCTCTTTGAGGACGATCTTCAGGTCGTCGATCGTCGCCGTGTGCTCGGACACCGCTTCGGTGCCCTTGGCGACCACCAAGCGGACCAGGTCGTCGGCCTCGGCCTTGAACTGATCGCTGCTGGCGACGAAATCGGTCTCGCTCTTGAGCTTGACGACAGCGCCGACGTTGCCCTCGATCAGCAATGCGACAACACCCTGGGCGCTCTCGCGATCATCGCGCTTGGCGGCGGCCGAAAGACCCTTTTCGCGGAGCCACTGCTTGGCAGCTTCGACGTCGCCGTCGGACTCCTCGAGAGCCTTCTTGCAGTCCATCATGCCGGCGCCGGTCGACTGGCGCAGGGCCTGGATGTCTTTGGCGGAAATTGCCATGATTCAGCCTTCTGTACTGGTTTCGGTTGTGGTTCCGGCCGCCGCGGTCTCGGTCTCGCCGACCGGAGCCAGCGATTCCACGACGTCGACAGCAACATCTGCATCGGACACTTCGACATCGGACACTTCGACATCCGACACTTCTGCATCCGACACTTCTGCATCGGCGACGTCGGCGTCGGTCACGGACGACTCGTCGGCCGACGGAGCGGCCTGGGCTGCGGCGAGGCGGGCTTCGCGCTCGGCCTGCGCGGCTGCCGCCTGACGGCGGGCATCGGCCTGTGTGGCCGAGAACTCGGCGTCTTCTTCAGCGGTGCGCTTCGGAGCGGCCGGCGGGTTACGCCGCGAGGAGATGTAACGGCCCTCTTCGACGGCTTCGGCGATGACCCGGCTCATCAACGCGTTGGCGCGGATGGCGTCGTCATTGCCCGGGATCGGGAACTGGATGATGTCGGGGTCGACGTTGGTGTCGACGACGGCGATCACGGGGATCTTCAACTTGTTCGCCTCGGTGACGGCGATGTGCTCCTTCTTGGTGTCCAGGATGAACACAGCGTCCGGACGTTGCTGCATGCTGCGGATGCCGCCGAGGTTCTTCTGCAACTTCTCCAGCTCGCGGCTGAGGAGGAGGGCTTCTTTCTTCGGCATTGCCTCGAACTCGCCGGAGATCTTCATCCGCTCGTATTCCTGCATCTTGCTGACCCGCTTGGAGATGGTCTCGAAGTTGGTGAGCATGCCGCCGAGCCAGCGCTCGTTGATGTACGGCATGCCGCACTTCTCGGCGTAGCTGCGCACGGGATCCTGGGCCTGCTTCTTGGTGCCGATGAACAAGACCGTTCCGCCCTTGGCGGACAGCTCGCGAACGAAGTTGTAGGCAACCTCGGCGCGCTGCAGGGTCTGCTCGAGATCGATGATGTAGATGCCATTGCGCTCGCCGAAGATGAAACGCTTCATCTTCGGGTTCCAGCGGCGGGTCTGATGTCCGAAATGGACTCCGGCTTCGAGCATTTGGCGCGTTGTTACGACTGCCATGTCAACCACTCCTCTCCTGCGGTTCGCGGGCACCCCGCCCGGCGCCGAGGCGACCGCAGGTGGACGGGATGCTGATATTTGGTGTTCGGTCGTGCAGCCTGTGTGCAGGCCGCCCGCAATCCTAGCGGCCCGATTCTGCAGCCGGACACGTCGCTGGCAGCAGCCACGAGGGTCGACCCGGCCTTCCATTCGACGGAACGAGCCGGGGTCGACGACGGGTGACGGCCAGGTACGTCTCCGGGTCGACGTAGGAGCCTCCGCTGCGCAGCCCGAAGTACAGCCGAGGACCGGACACACCGATGTCATCTCCGGGTGCGACGCGTCGTCCGGTTGCAGCGGTTGCGGAGGCGAGCTTGCCGTATGTGGCCGCCAGACCGTCGTCGCCGAGCACGACGAGGTAGCGGGTCCCGACGACAACGCCATCGAAGACGACGGTGCCGCCGGCCGCGGCGCGCACGTGGGTACCGGGAGGAACGTTGTATTCGACTCCCCGGTGGCCGCCGGCGCAATACACGCAAGGCGCGACGACGAACGGCTCGACGATCGGCACGTCGACCGGAGGCAGATAGCAGATCGCCCGCGACAGGGCGGCGACCACGACAAGGGTGAGACTCATTGGTCACCTCGGTGTGAGAGCAGCGTCGGCAGCAGGCGCTGCGAGATGTGCACGATGGCCGGCGACCTGACCGATGATGAACGGCCGCCGGCCACGAGGGTTCGGCTAGGTCAACCCACTTGCCGACATGCGCGAGCGCAGTTGCAGGACGGCCTTGGTGTGGATCTGCGAGACGCGGCTCTCGGTCACGCCGAGCACGCCACCGATCTCGGCGAGGGTCAGGCCTTCGTCGTAGTACAGCGACAACACCAATTTCTCTCGGTCGGGGAGCTTGCGCACCTCGACCTTGACGGCGCGACGAACTTCGACCTCTTCGTAGGCACCAGCCGGACTGTCGGGTGTCTCGCCACGCAGTGACCGCGGTTCGGCACCGGCGACCAGGGCACGATCGAGCGGGCCGACCGTGGTCGACGCGATCGACGACAGCCAACGACGGAACTCGGTGTTCGAGATGCCGAGATGCGTGGACAGTTCCTCGTCCGTCGGGCTGCGCCCGTTGACAGCTTCGAGATCGTGGATGGCCGTCTCGACTTCTCGAGCGCGGCTACGGACCGAACGTGGAACCCAGTCGAGTGCGCGCAGCCCGTCGAAAATGGCACCTCGGATGCGCGGGACGGCGAAGGTCTCGAACTTGACACCACGATCACTGTCGAAGCGCTCGACTGCATCGATCAGGCCGAAGACTCCGGCGCTGACCAGGTCACCGGCGTCGACGCTGCTGGGCAGTCCGGCACCCACGCGACCGGCGACGAACTTGACCAACGGGGAGTAGTGGACGATCAGGCGCTCACGCGCTTTGGCATCGCGTTGACCCAGCCAACGGTTCCACCATCCGGCGAGTTCGGCGTCGCCCGACGCGCGGCCGATGCTCTCTCGACCGAAGTTGCTGCGTGATGGATCAGACATCTCGTCAAGCTCTCGGGTGGGTTTCGGAGTACACGGTGCGAAGCCGTTCCTTGCTGACGTGGGTGTATCGCTGGGTCGTGGCGACATCGGCGTGGCCGAGAAGATCTTGCACCGCGCGCAGGTCGGCGCCACCATCGAGCAGATGTGTCGCGAAGCTGTGTCGCAACGCGTGAGGATGCGTCGGCACGGGTGATCGCCGATCGAGGATGCGCCGCACGTCCCGTGGGGTGAGGCGATTGCCCCGCTCGTTGGCGAACATCGCAGCCCCCTCTGACTCCGGCACCACCTCGGAACGCAGCAGCAGCCACGTTCTGAGCGCAGCCACAGCAGCGCCCGACAGCGGCACACGTCGCTGTTTCGAACCTTTGCCCCACACGGTGACAGCGCCGGCGGCGAGTTCGACCGAGTCGACGTCGAGACCACACAGTTCACTGACGCGGACTCCGCTGCCGTAGAGCAACTCGAGCACGGCATCGTCACGACGACGTCGCCAGACAGGCTCGTCGTCGGGTGTCGGGCCTTCGAGCAAGGTGTCGATGTCGGCGTGCGAGAGGATGCGTGGCAGCCGGCCCTCCCCGCCCGGCGCGCGAAGCGCTGCGGATGGATCGACGGCCACGAAACCGTTGCGTCGTTGCCAGGCGAAGTATCGGCGAAGGCCGGCAACCTTTCTGGCGACACTGCGACGGGCGAACTCGCGAGTCGACAGGAACGCGACATACCTGCGCAGGACCAAGCGGTCGACATCGGCCGGTCCGCTGACTCCGAGTCGGCCCGCCCACTGGACGAAACCGGCAACGTCGCTTCGATATGCCACCACCGTGTTGTCGGCCGACGACGTGAGCGAGGCGATGAACTCGTCGATGCGCCATCCAGCAGCAGCGGCGGCAGCGGCGGCGGCAGCAGCAGCAGCTCCCGCAGCCGCGTCGGTCGACGCGCTGACCGGTACCGTCCGATTCTCAGATTTGGTCGCACCCACGGATAGTGAACGTAACCGGTTCGGAGCGGCCGCGGGCGGAACCTCACAGAACGATGGTGTCCGACGAGTCGGCTTCGAACCAGCCGTTGATCTGTTTGACCCAGCCGTTGTCCTCGAGTCGGGCCAATGTCATCGCACATTCGACGAGCGAGCGGCTGGTCAGGATCGTCAGCTGATCGAGTGTTCGCGGCTCGCAACACATTGCCAACACCTGCTCGTCCTCGAACTTCGGACGTGGACGCGAGTCATAGGCAACGGCACCGCTGCGGCGAGAGTCCATCTGCAGTGCAGACACCACGTCGTCGACCCCGGTCACCACTGCACAACCGTCGCGAAGCAGATCATTGGTACCCCTGGCGGCGCGGTTACCGACCGCGCCCGGGACGGCCATCACCTGCACACCACGGATCTCGGCTTCGCGAACCGTCAGCAGCGAGCCGCCGGTTTCGCGGGACTCCACGACCACCAGGATCTCACTCAGCGCTGCGATGATCCTGTTGCGCAGAGGAAACCGATACGGCTCGGGAGGAGTGCCCGGCGCTGCCTCGGAGACGAGCACACCCCGCTCGGCGACGAGGTTCCAGACGTCGGAGTGTTCGCGCGGATAGACGACATCGAGCCCCGACGCGACGACGGCGACGGGCGCGGCGCCGTCGACGACCGACAATGCTCCCCGATGCGCGCATCCGTCGATTCCCCGAGCGAGTCCGGATATCACGTGGACGCCCTCCTCGGCGAGATCGCGACCAAGACTGGCCGCAAGGTTCCTCCCCGAACCAGTTGCGTTCCGGGTGCCGATGATGCCGACCCGACGACCGGCGAGGCGGTCGAACGATCCGCGAACGAACAGCACCGGTGCGGGGGCTGGATCCCCGGCGAGCAGGTGCGGATACCCGGGGCGACCGCGCACCAAGACCGACATGTCGAGACGACGGCATTCGTCCCAGACCCGTTCGGGCGTCCGGTTCACCGCGCTTTCACGCCATGCGGCAACAAGCCCAGGCGTGTCGAACAGCCGAGCGATCAGGCCCGTCGGAGGCCGATCGCCGAGGATCATCGCCAGAGCCGATGACGGTTCGGTGCCGTCCAGCAGCACGTTGAGTCGGTCGAGTGTCATTCGGTCGAATCCGGCGATGACGGCTGCAAATGCTTCTTCGGGCAGTTCGCTCACGCCGCTCGCCCGCCGACTTCGACCGAGATCTGCACCCGGAATTGGAGTGCCATCGCAACGTGGCCTTCGTCGATGACGTCGCCGGCGAGCGGATCGAGATCGGCCAAGGTTCGCGCGACGCGTCGGATCCGGTGATATCCGCGACCCGTCAGCCGGTACCGCTCGAGTTCGTTGCGCAGCATCCGCCGTCCGCCGACATCGAGCGGCGCGAAATCGTCGAGTTTCGACGACGGGATCTCGCTGTTCAAACAACCGTTGCGGTTCAAAGCCACGATCCGCGCAGCCTCGACACGGCGCGCCACGACAGCGGACGGTTCGCCCGGTTCGCCCGAGAGGAGGTCGTCGATGTCCGGACGCGCGACGGGCACGCGTAGATCGAACCGGTCGAGCAAGGGTTCGCTCAGCCGCCGCAGATATCGCGCCCGAGCACCGTCGTCACAGCGACAAGCTCCGGGCGGTCCACCACCGCACGGGCATGGATTGGTGGCAGCGAGGAGGAGGAACTTGGCCGGGAGCGTGGCCGATGCGCGGGCCCGGGCGACGCGTACGGCTCCGTCCTCGAGCGGTTGGCGGAGCCCGTCGAGCACGTGCTGGGGAAATTCACCGAGCTCGTCCATGAAGAGGCAACCTCCGTGCGACAGGGAGATTTCCCCAGGGCGCAGCGACATCGTGCCGCCGCCCACCAGAGCGATCAACGAGATCGTGTGATGCGGCGCTCGGTACGGGGGGCGGGTGACCATCCCGCCCCGAGGCAACGCGACGCCGGCAGCCGAGTGGATCATCGTCGCTGTCAGCGCGACATCGGCGGTCAGCGGCGGCAACAGGCCGACCATCCGTTGTGCCAACATCGTCTTCCCCGAGCCCGGCGCCCCCACGAAAAGGGCGTGATGCCCACCAGCCGCTGCGACCTCGAGCGCCTGGCGGGCCAGCCCCTGCCCGCGGATGTCCGCAAGATCCGGCGCAGGGACGTCGTCGTCGACGAACGCATCGGTCGGCTGTGGCGGCCACGGCGAATCCCCACGTAACGCTTCCACGACTTCGCGCAACGACCCTGCAGCGAAGACCCGCTCGGTGCTGACGATGACCGCCTCACGATGGCTCGCTCGGGCAACGACCGGTCGGAGATGGACGAGTGCCGCGACCAACGGCACGATCCCTGGCACTGCGCGCAATGAGCCGTCCAGCCCGAGTTCGGCGAGGAATCCGAACGATTCGACATCGGTTGCCGGCAACTGTTCGTCCGCGACCAGCAACCCGATGGCGATCGCCAGATCGAGACCCGATCCGTCCTTCCTCTGATTTGCCGGCGCGAGGTTGACGGTGACCCGCTTGTTCGGCCAGAGGTAACCGCTGGAGACGATTGCGGCGCGGACGCGGTCTCGCGCCTCTCGGCACACGCTGTCGGGGAGGCCCACCATCATCAGACCGGGCAGCCCGGTGGACACGTGCACTTCGACCGTGACGGAATGGCCTTGAACGCCGAGCAATGTGGCGGACGGAACAGCAGCAAACACGAGCGACCTCCTGAACAGGCAGCTCGCGACACAGGGCGAACCGCAGCACATCTCAAGAAGGGGAACGCCCCGACGACTCGGCTCAGCATATCGGACAGATCGCTTCGGACAACGCGAATCTGATTGCCGGGTCACACCTGCTTGACTGCTTGGATGCATTTGCGCCGACCGACTCGGTTCCATCTGGCCACGGGAGCAGCGCTGGCGCTCGTCATCGGTCTCGCGGGTTGCGGTGACCCGGCGAAGCGCAGCACCAGTCAGTTCTGCGGCGAGTTGCAGGCCCACGCCAATGAAATCCAGGCGGTGCCCTCCAAGGACACCGAAGTGCCGGCGTTGATCACGCTGTACTCGAAGATGGGCGAGGTCGCCCCGCTCGAGATCGAGCGTGACTGGGAGACCGTGTACGGCGTACTGAAAACTGCGAACACGGTCAAGGCCGGCGACCCCGCATCCGTGCAGGTCGCGGCAGACGCGGCGTATGCCGCAAATCAGGCTGCGGTCAACGTGGTCAACTGGGCGCAGACGAATTGCGGAATCACGATCGGACCCGTCGGCATCGTGCCTGGTGGCGCAGATGTGGAGACGACGACCACGACGATTCCGGCGGGTGGCTGACGGCAGCGAGAACGCTGCAGGTCGGCAAGGTCAGCGGATCTCGCCGCGCTTCAGGATGACCTTGTCGACCAAGCCGTAGGTGACGGCTTCTTCTGCCGTGAACCAGCGGTCGCGCTCGCTGTCGGCCTGGATCTTGGTCAACTCCTGGCCGGTGTGGTGAGCCGTGAGCTCGGCCATCCGGCGCTTCGTGAACGACAACTGCTCGGCCTGGATGGCGATGTCCGACGCCTGGCCGCGAAGGCCGGCCAACGGCTGGTGCATCATCACACGAGCATTCGGCAGAGTGAACCGCTTTCCCGGCGCACCAGCGGTGAGGAGGAACTGTCCCATGCTGGCCGCCATTCCCATACACACGGTGGCGACTTCACAGGAGACGAACTGCATCGTGTCGTAGATGGCCAGTCCAGCGGTGACGGAACCACCTGGGCTGTTGATGTACAGCCAGATGTCGGCGTTGGGATCCTCACCCTCGAGATACAGCAACTGCGCGCAGAGCTGGTTGGCGATCTCGTCGTTGACCTCGCTGCCGAGCAGGACGACCCTGTTCTTCAACAACCGGTTGAACACATCGCTGCGCGGGTCGCCACCAGAATCGAGAGCCATGGGAGAGGAGATTTCCGACATGTGTGCAGGCTACCGGGGCCTGTCTGGGAACTTTTCGGTGAGGTTGGCGGTTGTCGTTTCCGTGGACATCGCTGCTGCTCTCGAACATGCCCGGTCGACGTACAACGGCGTGCTGACGACCATCCGGCGCGATGGTCGACCGCAGCTCTCGAACATCTCCTACTCGGTCGGATTCGACGGTCTGATTCGGATCTCGATCACTGCCGACCGGGCCAAGTTCCACAACCTGCAGCGCGATCCACGCGCTTCGTTGTATGTCGGACAGGACGACTTCCAGGCCTATGCCGTGATCGACGGCGATGCGTTCCTCCCGCCGCCGGCCGCTGATCCGCACGATGCCACGGTCGACGAGCTGGTGCAGCTGTACACAGCGATCCGGGGCGGCGAACATCCCGACTGGGACGACTACCGCCGGTCCATGGTGGCCGATCGGCGGACCGTGGTCCGGCTCACGCCGACACACGCGTACGGCTACATCCGATCCGCCGGCTGATCCCCCGAAGCATCGGGGGCCTCGGCTGCGAGCGCACGTCGCCGAGCCGCCGGTGTGAGCCGCAGCCCCGAAGCACGCAATCGGCGAACGAGTTCTCGACTCGGCGTCGGCACCGCCCCGGCCTCGACCATCTCCACGTAGTAGGACTGCGGCACGTCGTAGTGATCGCCCTGGAACGCTCGCCGCGGAATACCCGCCCGCTGGGCGAAGTCGTGCAGTTCGTCCAATGTGGAATCACTGACCAGGTGCGACCACTTCTGTCCACGGAACCACCACATCGGCTCGTCGATCAACACGCTCACCCGTCAACCCTGCCACGTCGTCGGCGCGTTCGGGCCTACGGTGACGACGTGTCGTCCCCAGAAGAGTTCGTACGCGTCGCATGGCTCGAAC
>JAYTRT010000536.1:0-4146 GCA_043746045.1 Actinomycetota bacterium
CATCCCTGCTGCAATCCACGCCGAGTTCCAGCCGACGTTACCGGCGCCGAGCACCACGACCTTGGCGGGACGCACCCCGGGGGCACCGCCCATCAGCACGCCGCGACCACCGTTGTGACGTTCGAGGTAGTGGGCACCCATCTGCGGCGCCAGCCGGCCGGCGACCTCGCTCATCGGAGCAAGGAGCGGCAACGCGCCTGACTCGGTCTGCACCGTCTCGTAGGCGATGCCAGTGGTTCCGGCCGCGAGCAAGGCTTTGGCAACGTCCGGATAGGCAGCCAGGTGCAGATACGTGAACAGCGTCAGGTCCGCGCGCAAGAACTCGAACTCCTCGGCCTTGGGCTCCTTGACTTTGACCACCATCTGCTGCGACCACGCGTCGGCCGCTGTCGGCACGATCGTCGCTCCGGCTGCGGTGTAGTCGGCATCGGAGAAGCTCGCACCCTCGCCGGCGTGGCTCTCGATGAACACCTCGATCCCGTGACGCTCGAACTCGCGCACACCGTCGGGGGTCATCGCCACCCGATGTTCGGCGGTCTTGATCTCCTTGGGAACACCGACAGACGTGATCGTTGCGCTCATTCGTTCATCGTGTCACTTTTCGCCCGACCAACCGTCCGAGCCGGCAGAGTTATATTGCGGGGCCATGAAGACGTTCAAGAATTTCATCAACGGCAGCTACACCGACACGGTCGACGGCCGCACGTCAGCGGTCATCGATCCAACGACGGGCGAGCAGTACGCCGAGGCCGCCCTGTCGGGACCTGCTGACGTCGATATGGCGATGAAGGCTGCCGCGGCCGCATTCGACGGATGGCGTGATTCGACGCCATCCGAACGCTCGTTGGCGTTGATCCGGATTGCCGATGCGGTCGAAGCCCGAGCCGAGGAGTTGATTGCACTCGAGGTCGAGAACACCGGCAAACCGATCGCCCTGACCCGCAGCGAGGAGATCCCGCCGATGGTCGATCAGATCCGCTTCTTCGCCGGTGCGGCGCGTCACCTCGAGGGCAAGGCCGCTGCCGAGTACATGCGGGGCATGACCAGCTTCGTCCGTCGCGAACCCGTCGGCGTGTGTGCCCAGGTGGCGCCGTGGAACTATCCGATGATGATGGCCGTCTGGAAGTTCGCCCCAGCACTCGCCGCGGGGAACGCGGTGGTCCTCAAGCCGAGCGACACCACCCCGGCGACGGCGGGACTGCTCGCCGAGATCGCCGCCGAGTTCCTGCCGCCGGGCGTGTTCAACGTGATCTGTGGTGACCGTGACACCGGCCGGGGGATGGTCGTCCATGAAACACCGGCGATGATCAGCATCACGGGCTCCGTCCGCGCCGGAATGGAGGTGGCCGAGGCAGCGTCGCACAGCCTCAAGCGGCTCCATCTCGAACTCGGGGGTAAGGCGCCCGTCGTCGTCTTCGACGATGCCGACATCGCTGCAGCAGCCGAAGGCATCTCGACAGCGGGGTTCTTCAACGCCGGCCAAGATTGCACCGCGGCGACACGTGTCATCGTCGCTCCGCGCATCTACAGGGACTTCGTCGCCGCTCTGACCGAGGCGGCAGCTGGGATCAAGACCGGTATGCCGGACGACGAAGACGTGCTCTACGGTCCGGTCAACAACGCCGCCCAACTGGCCCGAGTGAGTGGTTTCCTCGACCGCACGCCGGACCATGCGACCGTCTCCAACGGCGGTCATCGTGTCGGCGTCTCGGGCTACTTCTACGAGCCGACGGTCGTTTCCGACCTGCGTCAGGACGACGAGATGATTCAGAACGAAGTCTTCGGTCCGGTCATCACCGTCCAGCAGTTCAGCGATGAGGACGAGGCTGTGAGGTGGGCGAACGGTGTGGAATACGGGCTGGCGTCGTCGGTGTGGACCAAGGACTTCGGGCGCGCGATGCGCATGTCGAAGCGGCTCGATTTCGGCTGTGTGTGGATCAACACCCACATCCCGCTCGTGGCCGAGATGCCCCACGGCGGCTACAAGAAGAGCGGGTACGGCAAGGACCTCTCGTCGTACGCACTCGACGACTACACCCGCATCAAACATGTGATGGCCAACATCGAATCGTGAGCGCCCAGAAGTGCCCCACGGGGCGCCGCCGAGCACCCTGTCCGCACACGTGCGCCCCGTGGGGCAGATCCGTGCACGCCATCGTTCAGCGTGACTGAAACGCGTCCCACGCGTCGGTGAACACCCGAATCAGCGTGTCGCCGATGAACCGCAACTCATCCGGTCCGCAGGTCAGCGTGGGGGCCAGGACAACCACCGGGTCCGCTCGGTCGTCCGCCCTGCAGAACAGCCCGGCCTTGTACAACGCCGGCGACAACACGTCGCGCAACAGCCAGTCGCATTCGTCGTCGGTGAACGTCGTTCGCCGTTCCTTGTCCTTGATCAGTTCGGCAACGCGGAAATACCCACAGCCGCGCACCTGGCCGACGATCGGCAGCTCGGCGATCCGGGCCATCACCTCGTCGAACAGCGGCTCGTTGGCGAGCACACTGGCGTTGATGTCCTCCCGATCCATCAGGTCGATGTTGGCGAGGGCGACGGCACAGCTGACCGGATGCCCGCCGAACGTCAGTCCGTGCAGGAACACCCGTCCGCCCTCGAGGAACGGTGATGCCAGACGATCACTGACGATGACGCCGCCGAGCGGTGCGTAGCCACTGGTGACGCCCTTGGCGAACACGATCATGTCCGGCTGATAACCGAAGCGATCGCAGCCGAACCAGTGGCCCAACCTGCCGAAGGCGCAGATCACTTCGTCGCTGACGAGCAACACGCCGTGCCGGTCGCAGATCTCGCGCACCCGCTGCCAATACCCGGGTGGGGGAACGAGCGCCCCGCCGGTGTTCTGAACGGGTTCGAGAACGACGCAGGCAACCGTGTCCGGACCTTCCATCACGATTCTCGCCTCGATGTCGTCAGCGCATGCCAACGTGCAGACTCCAGCCGATGCACACATGCTGCAGCGGTACTGGTTGGTGTTGACGACC
Source organism: Actinomycetota bacterium (assembly GCA_043746045.1). Taxonomy (GTDB): domain Bacteria; phylum Actinomycetota; class Acidimicrobiia; order Acidimicrobiales; family Ilumatobacteraceae; genus WLMZ01. The sequence goes on from JAYTRT010000536.1 coordinate 3,001, forward strand.
TTCACCGCGCCGGGCAGCAGTGGCTCCCAGGGGTTCTTGATCGCCGGGATGCCGGTGATCGACAGCGCGCCCAGCGTCGTGCCGTGGTACGCGTAGTGGCGACTGATCACCTTGCGCCGGCCAGGTTGTCCGATCGCGGCGAAGTACTGGACCGCCAACTTCCACGCGCTCTCCACTGCTTCGCCCCCACCGGTTGTGAAAAACACCCGGTTGAGGTCGCCCGGAGCGAGCGCGGCGAGCCGCTCCGCCAAGCGGATGGCGGGTTCGTGACCGAAGCTCCACAACGGAAAGAAGCCGAGGGTCGCCGCTTGACGGGTCGCGGCGTCTGCCAATTCGTGGCGACCGTGGCCGACCTGCACCGTGAACAAACCGGAGAGCCCGTCGAGCAGACGGTGGCCGTTCTGGTCGAAGATGTAGTTGCCCTCGCCGCGCACGATGATGGGCAACGGTTCCCGCTGGAAAGCGTCCAATTTCGTGAAATGGCCCCACAGATGCCGGCGCGCAGCGGTCTGGAGGTCGGTGGTGTCAGTCCCGTCGGTGGCGTGCATCGACTCGGATACTGCCACTGATCGTGTTGTTTCTGTGTGAACAACCCTTCTGACACTTGCCGCGAGGTGCGGCCTATGACACGCTCACAGCCGTACTGATCGATGGAATTGTCGGCCGGGACCAGGGCGGTCCACTAGAACAGAGCTGTGAGAAAGAGGCGCCACGAATGAGCGATGAACGGGGCAGCGTCGAACTCATCGACGTCACCAAACGGTTCGGCTCGATGGTCGCCGTCGACAAGCTGACTCTGGAGGTCCACGCAGGGGAATTCCTGTCGCTGCTCGGTCCCAGCGGTTGTGGCAAGACCACGACGCTGCGGATGCTCGCCGGGTTCGATCAACCGGACGAGGGATTCATTCGGATCAGCGGCGCCTACGTGCAAGGAATTCCGCCGTACAAGCGCGACGTCAACACCGTGTTCCAGCAATACGCCCTGTTCCCGCACATGACCGTCTCCGAGAACGTCGCCTACGGACTGCGCCAGAAGAAAGTGCCGCGAGGTGAGATTTCCGGTCGCGTGGCCGAAGCTCTCGACATGGTCAAGATGACCAAGCTCGCTGATCGCAAGCCGCGTCAGATGTCGGGCGGGCAGCAGCA
>JAYTRT010000537.1:0-12566 GCA_043746045.1 Actinomycetota bacterium
TCGAGAACGCTGACCAGCCCGAGTGGCCGCCCGCGGCTGCCGATCCCCGGTGTCTTTCGCGCCGGGACCCCGCGCACTCGACTCCTCGCGTTCCTGATCGCAGCGGTCGTGATCTTCGGCGGCATCCTGTTCCGTATCACGATGCTCCAGACGACGGACGCGCAGAGCTACACACTGGCCGGCACGCATCAACGCACCCAAGCAACCACACTGCGGGCCAGCCGCGGGGTGATCTTCGATCGCAACGGCGACGAGCTCGCGCTGTCCGTCCCTGCGACCACCATCTTCGTCAATCCCAAGCTCGTTCTGGATCCGGTCGGCACCGCGTCGGTACTCGGCGCGACGCTGCAGCTGACGCCCGCGAAAGTGCAGGCCCTGGCGACGGCGATGGCCGACAAGTCCAAGGGATTCGTCTACGTCGCCCGACAGGTGGACGAAGCGACAGCGCATACGGTCATGTCGCTGAAGCTCGCAGGCGTCGATTCGTTCCCGGAGAACACGAGAGTCGTTCCGGGCGGAGATCTCGCGCGGGGCCTGATCGGCAAGACCGATACGGACGGCACGGGGATTGCCGGCCTGGAACTGCAGTACAACGCACTGCTCACCGGAACCGACGGAGAGCTGGTCCAGGAACACGACACGAAGGGCAACGCGATCCCCGGGTCGAGCACGGTCTCGGTCGCCGCCGTTCCCGGTCACGATCTTGTTCTCACGATCGACCGCTCGATCCAATTCTCGCTCGAGCAGGCCCTGCTCCTGCGCGTCAGCACGTTGGGGGCCAAGGGTGGCACCGCCGTCGTCATGCAGAGCGCGACGGGCGACGTCCTCGCGATGGCCAGCGTCGAACGGAGTCCCGATGGCACCTATCACGTCAGCTCGGCGAACCTCGGTGCGGTCGCGTGCGAGGAGCCTGGCTCGGTTGCCAAAGTCATCACGACGTCGGGAGCGCTGAACGCCGGAGTGATCGCTCCCGACACGTCGTTCCAAGTTCCCGGCTACCAGATCTACAACAAGGGTACGAAGTGGCAGCAGATCATCCGCGACGCCGAACCGCACAAGACCGTGGCGATGACGACCAAGGACATCCTCGTCCAGTCGTCCAACATCGGGACCATCGGTGAGTCCGCGCTGCTCGGACCAGAGCGCCAATACGACTACATGACGTCCTTCGGACTGGGACAGAAGTCAGCCCTCGACTTTCCATCCGAGACCGCCGGGCAGCTCAAGCCGTGGCAACAGTGGCAGGGGACGGAGAAGGTGACGAAGGCATACGGTTACGGTGTGTGTGCGACCGCCATTCAGCTCACCAGCGCCGTCAATGTCATCGCCAACAACGGCGTCTACGTCGCACCGCGCCTCGTGCAGGGCACGATCGGCAACGACGGTCAGGTCGTGCCAGCGGACCCGTCGGCGACGCATGAAGTGGTCACACCGCAAACGGCGCAGGAGATGAACCTGCTGATGCGTGCCGTCGTCTGCGACGGCACCGGCGAGGCGGCAAAGGTTCCAGGGCTGACCATCGCCGGCAAGACAGGTACCGGGATCAAAGCGGTGAACGGCGTCTACGGAACCCCCGGGGTCGACGCCAAGTACTACGCGTCGTTCGTCGGGTTCTTCCCAGCCGAGGCGCCGCAGGTCACGACCCTGATCTCGATCGACGAGCCGCCAGCTGCCGCCGGAGACCTGACCCACTTCGGGGGCACCGCAGCGGCGCCGGTGTTCCAGGCATTCGTGCCGACGGTCATGCACCAACTCGGCATTCAACCGCCGACCGCAAACGGCGGATGCCCAGCTAAATGACGGCAGGCGAGCCAGCATTTAAATCGCTGTCGTGGCTGCTGGCCGCAGCCGATGTCGTTGTCCGTGAAGTTCATCCGCCGATCTCGGACTCCGATCCGCCGATCACGAGCCTCTCGTTCGACTCGCGAAGCGTGCGGCCAGGAGCACTGTTCTTCGCCATTCGCGGCGGGCATCGCGACGGGCACGAATTCGTGCCATCCGTCGAGACCGGTGGCGCAGCCGCAGTCGTCGTCGATCGACGGGTCGCCTCCACTGGATCGGCCAGTCAGATCGTCGTCGACAACACGGTCGACGCGATGGGTCTGCTGTCGTCGGCGTTTCACGGTGATCCGAGCAGATCGTTGACCGTCGTCGGAATCACGGGAACGAACGGCAAGACGACGACTGCCCACATCATCGCGTGTGCGCTCGAGGCGCTAGGACGGCCCACCGGTGTGATCGGCACGTTGTCCGGATCAAAGACGACGCCGGAAGCTCCGGAACTCCAGCATCGTCTGGCCGATTTCCGGGACGACGGTCGCGTTGCGGTGGCGATGGAAGTCTCGTCCCACGCCTTGGCGCTCGGTCGGGTCACGGGCACCCATTTCAGCGTCAGCGTGTTCACCAATCTGGGACACGACCACCTCGATCTGCACGGCACCGAAGAGCAGTACTTTGCAGCGAAGGCACGCCTTTTCGCCCCGTCACTCAGCGAGCGGGCGGTGGTCAACATCGACGACGTCCATGGCCGGCTGCTGATGGACGCGTTGGACATTCCCGTGGTGGGGTTTCAGTTCGCGGACGCCGTCGACGTCGAGATCGGACCGTTCGATCACAGTTACACCTGGCGTGGGCATCGCGTTTCGGTGGGCTTGGGTGGTCGATTCAACGTGATGAACAGTCTTGCCGCGGCAACGGCGCTCGCCGTCCTCGGCCATCAGCCAGCGGAGATCGCTGTGGCACTGGCCGCCACGACACCGGTCCGCGGGCGATTCGAACCCGTCGTTGCCGGCCAGGGCTACGAGGTCGTCATCGACTACGCGCACACTCCCGACGCGCTCTCGGCGGTGCTCGGCGCCGCTCGAGAGATCGTCGCCGACGGTCGGGTGATCGTCGTCTTCGGCTGTGGGGGAGACCGGGACAGCGACAAGCGGCCACAAATGGGCCGTGTTGCCGCATCGACGGCCGACCAGATCTTGATCACGGCTGACAACCCCAGGTCAGAGGACCCGGCGGCGATTGCCAATGACATCATCCGTGGCATACCTGCCGACTACCGTGGTCTGATTGCCGTTGAACTCGATCGTCGTGATGCCATCGCCGCTGCATTGCGGTCGGCGGGGTCAGGAGACATCGTCGTCATCGCCGGCAAGGGACATGAAACCACCCAGACGTTCAGTTCATGGTCGGTCGATTTCGACGATCGGGCCATCGTGCTCGAGTTGTTGCGCATTCAGCCGGAGACCCCCTCGTGATCGCAATCATGTTCGCCGGCGCGGTTGCGATGCTGGTGTCTCTGATCGGCTCCCGCATCCTGATCGGCTTCTTCCGCAAACGCGGAAAGGGTCAGCCGATCCTGGGCAAAGAGGATCGCGGCCCGGAGCACCACATGAACAAGGCCGGAACGCCGACGATGGGTGGCATTGCGATCGTGGCCGCGGCGTTCATCGGGTGGATGTTCGCGCACGTCCGCGAACTCGCGTTCTCGGACCAGGCCGTCATTGCCTGGGTCGGAATCCTGGTGATGTCGCTGATTGGTTTCCTCGACGACTACATCAAGGTCAAGAAGGCTCACAATCGCGGAATCTTCTGGAAGAAGAAGAGCTACATCACGCTGGGGTTGAGCTGTGCGATCGCGTTTTGGCTGGTCGAATCGACGGGTATCAGCCGCACGTTCTCCGTCACCCGCGCGACGCTTCCCGGTTGGCACATGCCGTGGTACGTGTGGGTGCTGTGGGCGGGCACGATGATCTGGGCGACCAGCAACGCTGTCAACGTGACCGACGGTCTCGATGGTCTGGCCGGCGGATCGGCGTTGATGGGTTTCCTCGCGTTCACGATCATCGGTTACATCGCCCTGCGGTATCGCGGCATCTACAGCGATGTCGTCAACCCACTCGATCTCGCCGTGATGGCGGCTGCGTTCGCGGGGGCCTGTGGAGGATTCCTGTGGTTCAATGCAGCGCCCGCGCGGATCTTCATGGGTGACGTCGGCGCGCTCGGGCTCGGAACGGCTCTGGCCCTCCTCGCACTGACGTTGAACACGCAGGTGCTCCTCGTCCTGATCTGTGGAATCAACGTCATGGAGGCCGGGTCGGTCGCGATCCAGATGTTGGTCTTCAAGGCCAGCGGGCGCAAGAAGCGCCTGTTCCGGATGTCACCGATCCATCACCACTTCGAACTTCTCGGTTGGCCGGAGACGACGGTGATCATCCGGTTCTGGTTGATCTCGGGAATCTGCGTGGCGAGTGCGCTGGCGTTGTTCATTGCCGACTTCTCCAAGCAGGTCGGCGGCTGATGGCCCGCACCCGTGTCCTTGTCTATGGCGTCGCTGTCGCTGGCCAAGCGGTGATGCGCGCGCTCGTCGCGCGCAACATCGATGTCGTTGCGGCCGATGACGATGTGACCCCTCACAAACAGGGCGTCTGCGAGGAACTCGGGGTCGAGTTGCACGCGTCGCCGAGTGCCGCGGCCATCGAGCAACTGGTGGCATCTGTTGATTTCGTGGCTCCAGCACCTGGCGTGGCCGAGTCACACACGGTCGTGCTCGCAGCATTGGCCGCCGACAAGCCGCTGCGCACCGAGATCGATCTGGCCGCCGAGTGGGAGCAATCCCGGCCCGGTGGGCCCCGCCCGATACTGGCGATCACCGGAACCGACGGCAAGACGACCACCACCTTGCTGGCCACCGAAATGTTGATCGCCGCCGGCGTCAACGCCGTTGCGGTCGGCAACACCGAAACCCCCCTGATCGCTGTGATCGACGACGACGCCATCGAGGTGTTCGTCGTCGAGTGCACCAGCTTTCGGCTGAGCTGGACGACATGCTTCCGACCGGACGCCGCTGTGTGGCTCAACCTCGCCCCCGACCATCTGAATTGGCACGTCGACATCGCCGGGTACGAGGCCGCGAAGGCTCGGATCTGGATGTACCAACGTCCGACCGATGCAGCGATCGGTTTCATCGCCGATCCGGTGGTGATGGCCCAGCTCGCCGTCGCACCCGCTCGGCACGTGACGTTCGGTCTGTCGGCAGCGGACTACCGCTGCAGCAGCCTTCCCGGCATCGGCGGGATGCTGATCGGGCCGTCCGGTCCGATCTGCGCTGTGTCCGAGATGCGCCGATCGCTGCCGCACGACATCACGAACGCGCTCGCCGCCGCAGCGCTGGTGAGCGAGTCCGGATTGGCCGACAATGCCGCCATCGCCACGGCACTGCGCCGCTTCGTCGGTCCGGCTCACCGTCTCGAGCTCGTCGGTGAAGCCAACGGAGTGCGTTGGTTCGACGACTCCAAGGCCACCACGCCGCATGCCGCGATCACTGCCATCCGCGCGTTCGATTCGCTGGTGCTGATCGCCGGGGGCCGCAACAAGGATCTCGACCTCAGCGAACTCGGCTCCGAACCGCAACGGATGCGCGCCGTCGTCGCCATCGGTGAAGCCGCCGACCTGATTGCCGGCATCTTCGACGACATCTGTCCCGTCCGGCATGCCAGCTCGATGGCGGAGGCCGTGTCGGCAGCGAGCGACCTGGCGATTGCCGGGGACGCTGTCGTGCTGTCCCCGGCGTGCGCGAGTTTCGACTGGTATCCGCAGGGCCCGAACGGCGGATATCCGGCCCGCGGCAGGGACTTCCACGACCGGGTGCTCGACCACCTCGCCAGCCAAGCAAAGGCCGCATCATGACAACGGGCACGACTCTCATCGGCGACCGCCGGCGCCAGGCGCTGGAGCGCACCGCTGCACAACGGGGGCACCCGTCCCGTCGAGCCATCACGCGGCCGCTCGGTCCGCCACCGATGGCGTTCTACATGATCTGCCTGGTGGTCACCTTCTTGACCATGCTCGGGCTGGTGATGGTCTTCTCGGCCTCCGCGATCACCTCGCTGCATCAGGGTCGTTCGCCATGGCGGCTGTTCAATCGTCAGCTGCTCTGGGCGGTTCTCGGCGGTGTCGCAATGCTGACGACGACTCGTGTTCCGTACCACCGCTGGCGGCGATTGATCCCGTTCATCCTGGCCGGAGCCTTCGGCCTGATGATGCTGCCGTTCGTCCCGGGAGTCGGCTCCTCGCTCAACGGAGCCAAGGCATGGGTGTTCTTCGGGCCGATCGGTTTTCAGCCCTCGGAATTCCTCAAACTGGCAATGCTGCTGTACGGCGCCGACCTGCTCGCTCGCCGCGAGAAGGAGATGTCCAACCTCCGCCGCACCCTGTGGCCGTTGATGTTCGCGGCCGGCGTCGGTTGCGCGCTGTGCATGTTGCAGGGCGACCTTGGTTCGGCGATCGTGCTCGGCGCGCTGGTCTTCGCCGTACTGTTCGTCGGAGGTGCCCCGCTGACTCCGATGCTGGGGATGAGCGCCTTGGCGACATGTGCAACCCTTGCGTTCGTCTTCACCAGCCAGTTCCGAATCGACCGGTTCACGGCTTTTCTCGACATCACGGGACACAAGGACTATCTCAGCTATCAGGTGTACCAGGCGATGATCGGTATGGCCACGGGCGGCGTGAGTGGTACGGGTGTCGGCAGCGGGCCGTCGAAGTGGGGATATCTGCCCCTCGCGCACAGCGACTTCATCTTTGCGGTGATCGGTGAGGAACTCGGACTGATCGGTGTCGTCGCAGTGATCGGGAGCTTCCTGCTCCTGTGCTGGGGCGGCGCTCAGGTCGCGCTGGCCGCCCGGGACCGCTTCGGCCAGTTGTTGGCAGGCGGCATCGTCGCGTGGCTCGCGGTCCAGGCCGTGATCAACATCGGTGGTGTCAGTGGTGTGATGCCGGTGACAGGTCTCACTCTTCCGTTCGTCTCATCGGGTGGCAGTTCGCTGTTCGTGTGCATGACCGCTGCCGGCCTCCTGCTCAACGTCGCTCGTCACGTCCCGCGCGCCTCGCGCTAGGCGCATCCGTCCATGCAATCGACAGCGTTCGCAGTGGTCACCGGTGGCGGCACGTCCGGTCACGTCCTGCCCGCACTCGCGATCGCCGACGCACTCGTCGCCGCTGGCCACCGCGCCGACGAGATCGTGTACATCGGTGCCGAGCGCGGCATCGAGACGCGTCTCGTCCCGCAGTCCCCGTACCCGTACCACTTTCTCGATGTCGTCGGCCTGCAGCGGCGACTGGCCAGGAGCAACCTCACGTTTCCGACGAAGCTGATCCGCTCGATCGCACAGGCACGGTCGCTGCTGAAGCAATTGCGGCCGGCTGTCGTTGTTTCGGTCGGTGGATACGCGAGCTTTCCTGCCACATTCGCGGCTCGAATGCGGCGAATTCCTGTTGTCGTCGTCAGCTACGACCGGACTCCCGGATTGGCCAGTCGCGTCAGTGCTCGATTCGCGACGACGTGCGCCGTTGCCTTCGAGGGTTCACCCTTGCCGCGAGCCCGGTACACCGGAGCACCTGTACGGCGCGATCTGATCCTGCTCGACCGGTCGGCACAGCGCGACGAGGCACGAGCCGCCCTCGGGATACCGGACGACCGTTTCGTGGTCGCCGTGTTCGGCGGGTCACTCGGGTCGAAAGTGTTGAACGACGCCGTGACCACGATGGTCGAGACGTTGGCTGACCGCATCGACATCGCTGTTCGACACGTCGTCGGCGACCGCTTCCTCGGTGATGCTGCGACCGAACGAAGCGGTGAAGGGGGCATCATGTACACCGTGGTTGGTTACGAGGATCAGATGGTGCAGGTGTACGCCGCTGCAGATCTGATGATCACCAGGGCCGGAGCGAGCACGATTGCTGAACTCTCGACTGTCGGCATGCCTGCGATCATCGTGCCATGGGCGGCTTCCGCCGACGATCACCAGACGGACAATGCACGGATTCTCGGTGATGTCGGAGCGGCGACCGTGATCAGCGAGGCCGACCTGACCGGCGATGTGCTGACCGCTGCCGTCGGCGACCTCGTCCACGATCCGGTGGCGTTGGCGGCGATGGGATCCGCTGCCTTTTCCGCTGGCGGGGCCCACCGCAGTGGGCGGTTGACCCGACTGATCGAAGAAGTGGCGGCCGAGCGATGACCGTGCCCGAGATCGATCTCGGTGTGCACCAGCGGCTTCATGTCGTGGGGGTCGGAGGTCCGGGGATGAGCGCGATAGCAATTGTGCTGGCCGAGATGGGTCACGACGTGTCCGGCAGCGATCTGCGCGAGAAGCCGATTCTCGACCGGCTGCGCGCTGCCGGGATCGCGATCCATGTGGGACACGACCGGTCGGTGGTCCGGGCTGTGGATGCCGTCACCGCATCCACGGCGGTGCCCGATCGCAACATCGAGCTCGACGAAGCGCGTCGAACCGGGGTCCTCGTCCTCCGTCGCGCCGGGATGCTCGCAGGCATCTGCGCGCAGGCGCGCAGCGTGGGGGTTGCCGGCACCCACGGGAAGACGACGACATCGAGCATGCTGATGCTCGCGCTGGCCGAGGCCGATCTGCGACCGAGCTTCGTGATCGGTGGCGATGTCACCGATATGGGCACCGGTGGCCAGTGGACCGGTGGCGAGTGGTTCGTCGTCGAAGCCGACGAGAGCGACGGAACCCATCTGGAGCTGCCGCTGTACGGCACGATCCTCACCAACGTCGAGGTCGACCACCTTGATCACTTCGGTTCGTTCGCGGCGATCGTCGACAGCTTCGACACGTATCTCGGCCGCATACCGGGACCGAAGGTGCTCTGCGCTGACGACGCGGTGTGCGCCGAACTGGCGACACGTCACCGAGCAACGACGTACGGCCTCTCTCCCGGGGCGCGCTATCGCGCGGTCGGCCTGCGCGCCGACGGTGGATCGTTCTTCTTCACGGTGCAACTCGACGGCGAAGATCTCGGCGAGGTCCATCTGCCGCTTCGTGGTGTCCACAACGTCCAGAACGCAATGAGCGTGGCGGCGATGGCGATGGAGATCGGCATCGAGTTCGACGTCGTGGCGGCGGCTCTCGGGCGCTTCGGCGGGGTGGCCCGGAGGTTCGACATACGCGGCCAGAGCGGGGGAGCGACGCTCGTCGACGACTATGCACACCTCCCTGGCGAGATCGCTGCCGTGCTCGCCGCTGCGCGCAACAGCGGTGATCAGTGGAAGCGGATCGTCGCAGTGTTCCAGCCCAATCGATACAACCGGATGGCGGAACTGTGGCCTGCCTATCGGGACGCATTCGTCGACGCCGATGTCGTGGTGATCACCGACATCTTCGCGTCCGGTACCGAACCGATTCCCGGAGTGACGGGCAAGCTGGTCGTCAACGCGATCCTGGACGCCCATCCGCGCACCGCTGTGGTCTGGCTTCCCAGGCGAACCGATCTCGTCGACTACGTGGCGGCCACGCTCCGCCCGCACGATGTGTGCATATCAATGGGTTGTGGAGACATCGCGTCGCTACCAGAAGAGGTCATCGCTGAGCGACAGGCACACGGACGGAACACGTCGGATCGGCCGGATGCATAATGAAATCGACCAACACGGGCGACCGGATCGAACGCGCGTCGTCGATGCTCGGCCCGCTCGCTCGACGGGATGTGCCGTTGGCACCGTTGACCACCTACAGGGTCGGTGGTCGCGCAGCGCTGATGGTGCACCCACGATCGGTTGCCGACCTCGCGGTGATCGCAACCGTCGTGGCCGAGACCGAGCTGCCGACGTTGGTCGTCGGCCGAGGTTCGAACCTGCTCATCGCCGACGCGGGCTACAACGGAATCGCGATCATGCTCGACGAAATGGTCGATGACCGTACGCACGGCCACCGGGTCGACGGTACGCAGATCACAGCCCGCGCGTCGCTGGCACTTCCTCAGTTGGCACGACGACTTGTCGCCGACGGTCTGGCGGGCTTCGAGTGGGCGGTGGGTGTACCCGGCAGCGTGGGGGGTGCGGTGCGGATGAACGCCGGTGGTCATGGCAGTGACATGCGCGAGTGTCTGATCGAGGCGTGGATCTTCGATCTGCGGACGAACTGCTCGGCCTGGGTCGCGACCGAAAACTTGGGAATGCGATTTCGCGGCAGTGATCTGGCGAGCCATCAGATCGTGGTCGAAGCTCGCCTGCAGTTGTCGCACGGCGACCGGGAGACGTCGCAGCAGCTGATCGACGAGGTCGTCAGGTGGCGTCGTGAGAAGCAGCCAGGTGGACAGAACGCCGGCTCGGTCTTCGTCAACCCGATCCCTGGCGAACTGGCGGCGGGCGAGCTGATCGACCGTGTCGGTCTGCGCGGTCACAGATTGGGTTCGGCTTCCGTCTCGTCGAAGCACGCGAACTTCATCCAGGCCTCAGAAGGTGGCAGCAGCGACGACGTCGTGGCGCTGATCGACTTCGTCCGTCGTCGTGTTGCCGACGAGACCGGATTCGCGTTGCGCAGCGAGGTTCGTCTGATCGGGTTCGATGATGCACCCATCGATGACGAAGTGGGCATCCTGATCGGAGCGGGGCAGTGAGCGATCGATCACGTCGCAAGCTGCCGCTGGGCGAGGGTGACGTTCCGGACAAGGCGCTCCAGGAGTTGCTCGTGGCCTTCGCCAGCGATCAGCCGACCGACGCGGTCCCGATCGACCTCGAGGATCCCGCGATCGACATCATGCTCGGACTGAAGCAGGCCGTTCCCGTCGATGCCGTGCCGAAGGATGCCGTGCCGAACGATGCCGTGCCCGTCGATGCCGTTCCCGTCGATGCCGTTCCCGTCGATGCCGCGCCGAAGGATGCCGCGCCCGTCGATGGCATGCCCGACGATGCGCGACCAACCGCACCCGTGCCGGTCGCCAAGACAACGATCAAGATCGGTGGGGAAGACGACCTGCCGGACGCCTTGTACTTGGACGAGGAAGCCGGTGATCGGCTGCGAGGTGGGGACCGATCGACCGAGGCCTCGATCCACTCCGAGCGCACGACGATCCTCATTGCCGACGACGACTTCGAGGGTGCTTCCGGAGGGATCCCGATCGCGACCGGCGCATCAGCGTCGATGGATCCTCGGTTGCGTGCCCGCCGGATCGCCGTCAAACGCGCCGTCGGACGTCGCCGACTTCGGTGGTTCGTGCTCGCCGGCGTGGTGGTGGTCCTGGTCACGGGCGTTCTGGCGGCGCTCGGCTCGAGCTTGTTCGCCGTCCAACGCGGCAAGATCACCATCAGCGGTGGGAACGAGATGTCGCAGACCGACCTCGCTGCGGCCGTCGACCGGCTCGCCGGACATCCGGTGCTGCTGATCAACACCCATTCGATCGAGGCGCAGCTGAAGCGTTCGCCCTGGGTGCGCGATGCACGCGTCACCACGTCGTTCCCGCACAGTGCGTCGATCGAGATTCTCGACCGTATACCGCTGGCCACCTATCAGGGGTCCGACAGTAAATTCCGGATCATCGACATCGACGGTGTGGTGGTCGACGTGATCGATGGGCAGCCGATCGAGTTCATGCTGATCACCGGCCCCGGTGTCAACGCGTCAGCCGGTACGTCGTCCGGCGTCGCCTTCACTCATGCCGCCGAACTGGTCCAGGCGCTGAGTCCGGCGGTTCGGTCTCGAACGGCATCGGTCACCGTGTCCGACACCGGGGCCCTCGGTCTGGTCTTCCACAGTGGCGCCAAAGTCGTCTTCGGAGCACCGACCCAGTTGCTCGACAAGTTGACTCGACTCGAAGCGTTCCTCAAGCGCAGCGAGGGTGCCCAGTGCACGACCACGCTCGACGTGAGCACCGTCGAGCCGGGCTGCAGCCAGCGCTGACACAATCCGCAGTTCAGCGGCATACGATTCCACCGGCCATTCTGTCGACCACCCTCCCTCATTCGAAGGGCTGGACGTGGCAGGATGGGCTGCAAGAAAGTCCGTCCAGGCCCTCGTCTGCGACGTCCCACGTTTCAGTAGAGGTTCGGAGGTCCCCTGATGGCAGGCGCACCACAAAATTATCTCGCCATGATCAAGGTCATCGGCGTCGGCGGTGGTGGTGTGAACGCCGTCAACCGGATGATCGACGCAGGGCTGAAGGGTGTCGAGTTCATTGCCGTCAACACCGACGCGCAGGCGTTGTTGATGAGCGACGCGGACGTCAAATTGGACATCGGTCGTGAGCTCACCCGCGGTCTCGGGGCAGGCAGCGATCCGGAAGTCGGTCGCGCCGCCGGCGAGTCGCACGCTGATGAGATCGAAGAGATGATCAAGGGCGCCGACATGGTGTTCATCACCGCCGGCGAGGGCGGCGGCACCGGTACCGGTGCGGCGCCCATCATCGCTGAAGTGGCGCGCAGCATGAATGCGCTCACCATTGGTGTGGTCACTCGCCCGTTCAGCTTCGAAGGTCGTCGTCGCGCCGTACAGGCCGACACCGGCGTGCAGCGGTTGAAGGAAAAGGTCGACACGCTGATCGTCATTCCGAACGATCGTTTGCTGACTGTGGCCAACGAGAAGACAAGCGTGCTCAACGCCTTCAAGATGGCCGACGAGGTACTGCTGCAGGGTGTCTCGGGCATCACCAACCTCATCACCACGCCCGGCCTCATCAATACCGACTTCGCCGACGTGAAGATGATTCTCTCCAGTGCCGGTTCCGCCCTCATGGGTATCGGCCAGGCGAGCGGCGAGAATCGTGCCGTCACCGCC
>JAYTRT010000538.1:0-4132 GCA_043746045.1 Actinomycetota bacterium
GAGCCGATCTTTCGCCACTTGGACGACCACGACATGGGGTGGCGCAATGTACGCGCTCAACTCAACGCCGACGGCTCAGAGTCGTTCGTGCGCGAGAAGTGGTTCGCGTTCTCGAACACGCCGCAGTACTTGTCGCTGTATGCGGAGTACGACGCGGGCATGATCGTGCGCCGACACGGCCACTACAGCCCGCACATCGTCTACGTGATCAAAGGCTCGGCCACCTTCGGTGAACGCGAGTGCCCCGCAGGAACGCACATCGAGTTGCCGCTGGGCGCTGCATTCGGACCGGTCGTTGCCGGACCCGATGGCGTGACGTTCTTCGAGGTGATGTTGGGCGATCCGCGCAGTTGGGGCGATCAGCCCGCGCTGTTCGAGCAGGCCTTGGCCGACAGCGGTGCATCCGTGCTCCCGGATCCCCCGCTCGACTACCCCGACTGGCTGCGGGACATGCGCGCGCACTGGGCGGGCGGGGAGATCGATACGGGCCAGTAGGGCGACCGGCTCTGGTGGGCGATCGCCGGCATGTCGATCAGGAATCGCATTCAGTGGCGGACGGGCAGGTCGGCTCGATGTGCGAGACGATCGCACCGACGATTCCGGCCAGCGCCTCCAACTGATCAGACGTGAGCAGATCGAAGAAATGCTGACGCACGTCGTTCACATGCAGCGGTGCTGCCGCCTCGATCGCAGCCCGCCCCGCGGCGGTGAGCACCACGAACGCTCCCCGGGCATCGCTCGGACAGTTCTCGCGTTTGATCAGGCCGCGCCGTTCCATCCGCGTCAGCTGGTGCGACAGTCGACTCTTCTCCCACACCATCTGGCGGGCGAGTTCGAATGCACGCATCCGTGAATCCGGAGCTTCGGAGAGGCTGACGAGCACGGCGTAGTCACTTTCCGACATGCCCGATCCGGCCAGCATGTTGCGGTTCAACTGAGCCATCAGCAACGAGTGCATGTTCAAATAGCCGCGCCACGCCGCTTGCTCGCGGTCGTCGAGCCAGCGGACTGTCGGGGGCTTCTTCATCACGCCAGTGTAGCTGGCGCGGAAGATATAGATGACACGTCAACGAACGTCTCGTCGTTCGTCGGTGTTACAGCACCGCGCGCAGTCGCCGGACGGTTAGGGTGCGTCGCGTGCCGACCTGACACGCGCAACGATGCGCACACCTGCGACGTCGCCGCGCACTGCCGGCGCCATCGCGGTGATTCGATTCCGAACGGAGCAGCCCCCATGCCGAACCCGCAGCATGCCATCCTCACCAACCTCGCCAAGTACCAGTGGTACACACACTTCAGCCGTACCGAAGGCGCTGATCTCGGGGTCATCAAGAAGGCGATCGCCGACGTCCGCGCCGCCGGGGGTCAGACCGGCGTCACGTCCGTCGTGAACGTCTGCATCCTCTTCGGACCCACGTTGCTGGCCGATCTCACAGATGACATCCCAGCCGACTTCCAGCCGTACCCCGGTTACGAGTCCCCGGACGGCAAGATCGCCAAGGGAACCCAGGAAGAAATGCTGCTGTGGGTCCACTCGGACGACAAGGACCTGTGCTGGGAGACCCAGTTCAACTTCCGCAACGCCGTTGCAGGACACATGACGGTGGCTCGGGAGACACCGACGTTCATCTACCGCAACAGCCTCGACCTGACCGGCTTCATCGACGGCACAGGGAACCCGCAGCCCGAGGATCAGTACGACCGTGGCATCGTTCCGGACGGTCAGGCGGGCGCTGGCGGCTCGTTCTGCATCGCCCAGCGCTGGGTCCACGACCTGAAGTATTTCTCCGGCCTTTCGCTCGAGGATCAGGAGAACACGTTCGGCCGGACCAAGGACGACTCCACCAAACTTCCCATTCAGGTTCCGACGTCGCACCTCAAGCACGTCGAACTGCGCGAGGGTGAAACGGCCGACGAGGCCACCCCGAAGCGGGGCGAGATGGTGCGTCGCTCCACGCCGTATGCCTTCCACGACGGCACGGTCGGTCTGTACTTCATGGGCTTCTGCAAGGAGCAGGCGCCGCTTCGCGAGCGCATGGAAGCGATGTACGGCAACAACGGTCACGAGCGCGACGCTCTGACCAATTATTCGACCCCGGCTTCGGGTGCTTTCTACTTCGCTCCGTCGAGCGAGATGTTGGACGCCGCAACTGCCTGATCGGCAGTCACAATCGAAGTAGCGTGTGGCGCCGGGCCGGCAACGTCAGCATGGTCCCGAGATCAGTACGGGGAACAAACACATGGGTTTGATGAGCAAGATCAAGAACGAGTTCGTCGACATCATCGAATGGATCGACGATTCGCACTCGACGTTGGCCTGGCGCTTCCCGCGCTACCAGAACGAGATCAAGAACGGTGCGCAGCTCATCGTCCGCGAGGGACAGAAGGCGATCTTCGTCTACCGCGGCGCGATGGCCGACACGTTCGATCCCGGCAACTACGAACTGAAGACGGAGAACCTGCCGGTCCTCGGCACGCTGCAGGGTTGGAAGTACGGCTTCGACAGCCCGTTCCGCAGCGAGGTGTACTTCATCAACACCCGCCCGGTGACCAGCCTGCGGTGGGGCACCCCGACCCCGGTCACGGTGCGTGACCCGGACTTCAAGATGGTCCAGGTCCGCGCCAACGGACTGTGTGTGGTCAAGGTCGCCAATGCCGAAGTGTTCATGAAGGAAGTCATCGGCACCGACAGTTCGGTCGATGTCGAGGAGATCGCCGAGCTGCTCCGTCGGGTCATCTCACTCGCCTTCTCCGACATGGTGATGGCCACCAAACTCGGTGTCATCGACCTCCAGGGTCGTCAGGTCGAACTCAGCGACAAGCTGCGTGAGTTCGTCCAAGAACGTGTCGACGACGAGTACGGCCTGGAGATTCCGTCGATCACGATGACGATCTCGCTGCCGGACGAGATCACGGCCGCGATGACGCGTGGCGTCGCCCGAGGCGTCGAGGAAGGCGGCTTTCTCGACAACGTCGGTTCGATGGACCGTTACCAGCAGGCGATGGCTGCCGAAGCGATGGTTGCCGCGGCCGGGAACCCCGGCGGGGGAGTCGCCGGAGCCGGGATGCAGCTCGGCCTGGGTGTGGCAATGGGCGGTCAGATGGCGAACATGATGGGCGGCGCGTTCGCCCCCGCGGCTGCGGCGCCTGCTGCTGCCGCCCCAGTCGCAGCTGCCCCCCCGCCGCTGCCCGGTCAGGTGCAGTATCACATCGACGCCGGTGGCCAGCCGGGTGGTCCGTTCAACCTCGCCCAGATGCAGGCCGGGATCGCCGGCGGCCAGGTCGTCGGCGCGACCCTGGTGTGGTGCCAGGGCATGGCGGCCTGGGAGCCTGCCCAGACCGTGCCAGCGTTACAGGTGTTCTTCTCGGCACCGCCGCCGTTGCCGCCCTCGGCTGCCACGCCGCCGCCGATGCCGCCCGCAGCAGCTCCTGGAGCCTGAAACCGTGAGCGACATCCCGCCACCGATTCCTCCGCTGGTACCGCCGCCGCCACTTCCCGGACCCCCACCCATCCCCCCGGCACCGCCTCCGCCTGAGCCGATGCCCGACCCGATGCCGATGCCGGCACCAGAACCGATGCCGGCACCCCCGGCGATGGATGCGCCGCCGGCGATGGATGCGCCGCCCGAATTCCCGGCAGCTACACCGGCACCTGTTGCTCACGACCGAGCGGCTCTACACGAAACCGAGGGCACGCGCACCTACCCGTGCAGCGCATGCGGTGGCGAACTGCATTTCGACATCAAACTGCAGAAGTTGTCGTGCGACCACTGCGGCAGCGCCTTCGACATGACAGCCGACATGACCGGTGTGGCGGCCGAAAAGGACCTGCGGACGGCGCTCAGCTCGCTCCAGGCCGGACGCGCTCAGGGCCAGCAGATGGCCATGACAGAGAAGGAAATCGTCTGCCAGAACTGTGGTGGCCACTCCACCTTCCACGGCAGCCTGACCGCCGAACGGTGCCCGTACTGTGCGACGCCGATCCAACGCAACGACATCCAGGATGCCCCGAACCGGCTGGCGGTGGATGGTGTCGTGCCGTTCCTGATCGACCAGAAGACAGCCACGGAGGCAATCGAGAAGTGGATCAACAGTCGCCGCTTCGCGCCGAGTGAGTTCAAGACCTACAACC
>JAYTRT010000539.1:0-4131 GCA_043746045.1 Actinomycetota bacterium
ACCGGAACACGCCCGTCGACAGCCGGAGCTCTCCGATGACTCCGGTCGCGTGCGTGTCGAGACCGTATTGGATCAGCGTCGAATCGATCGTCGCTGCGATCGATGCGAGATCCGAGTCGTTGCGGCGCCCGTTTCGGTAGGCAGCAAGGGTCAGCGCGCCGATGACACTTGAGTGCAGGTCGTGACCGGTCGCGTCGAAGATTGCGACGTGGGCGACATCGCCCTGTATTGCGTAGTCGAACACGTCCCCGGCAACCTGCTCTGCTGGTTCCAGCAGACCCGAGATGACCACGGCGTCGCAGGCCATCGTCAACGGTGGAAGCAACGACCACACCAGCTCCGACGCGACGCTGCGCCGACCGCTGGATCGCACTCGATGGAAATTGTCACCGTACGGACTCTTTGCCGCGATCAGGTGCCCGGCAAGGTGCGCGAACCAGCGGAACTGCTCGCGCAGCGGTCCGGAGTCGACATCCGTACCGAGCGGGAACCGGAACTGAATGACGCCGAGTCGTTCCACGCCATCGAGCAGAGGAACCCACACACCAGGACTGTCGTCCCCACCGGTCGGGACTGGTTCGACAGATCTGAAGGCCAACCCGGCGACGGTGGAATCGACTTCCTCCCGATCGGGCGACGTTTCACCGTGCACCGGAAGAGCGACCAACCATCGTTGGGTGTAGTCGATCAGGTACACGCGAGCTGACCAGTCGAGCACGGCTGCAGCGGATGTGACAACAGCCGGCAGTGAATCGGGCGTCGCCAAATGTGCGCCATCGAGCAGCGACGTCAGCTGAGCGAGCGCTGATTCGTCGCGTTGTGGGTCCACGACCGGAGTTTACGGAGCGCTCCGGTGCAACACGATTCCGGCCGGCCACGGACTGTGCTCTGCGGGCTGTGCGGATCAGCTCGGGGTGAGGGGTTCGTCGAGTTCGATGCCGGTTGCCTGATAGACGAGATCGGCCTCGTCGGCCTGATGCTGTCTGAACCGGTTGGCGATTCTGGCGAGTCGGGCCCTGATGTCGCCGGGATCGATGTTGATGACCGGGTCGGGCTCGATCTGTTCGCGAAGAGACGCCACCGCGATGGTTAAGTCGAGCAGTTCCTGGCGAAGGCGCTCGATCGGTATCGCGTAGTCCGGTTCGCTCAGGGCGAGTTCGGCGAGGAGATCGATGGAGTCCTGATGGGCGTGGAGTTGGATGTCCAGCGCCGATCGAAGGGCCTCGAGGGCGGTCGTGACTCTGTGCAACCATGTCCGGTGCCGCCGCGGCGCCGGTGCGGTGAGCGCGTATTCGAGCACCAGTAACGCACGAAGGGCGACAGCGCGTTGCGATCGCAGAGCCGCTGCCGCGTCGATCGCGTCGTGCAGCAGTTCGTACGGCTCGGGGTCAGTCGGGCTCTCGTCCGACGGCATCTCGACTTCTTTGCGCACGGGGTGCGGACCTCTGCTTCGGGGGTGGGTCCGGCTGGGCTTCAGCCGGTTCTTTCGCGCTGACCATGTATCGCCGGACGCTGCGCAGATCGGCGAGGCCGGCACCGGCGCGGACGTGTTCGAGGTCGGTGCGGGCGGCAGCGGTCGTGATGTGGAATCGGCGGAGCTCGTTGGCAGTGACCCTGGTTTCGGTCCCGTCGATGGTGAGGCGCCTGAACAGGTGATCTGCTCCGAAGCGGGTGAGTCGTCGGGGTGCGGTTCGATTCGATGGCCGTCCGCTGGTGAAGAGTGGGCCTGACGGCCGCTTGGCGATGCATCGGCGGACAGCTCGTGCGCTGTCTCTGTCGAGATCGACCCGGTCGGTTTCACCGCGGCGGCGGACCGTCACACTCATCTTCGGCGATCTCCCGCTGACGTCGCTGACATCGAGGGCGAGCGCCTCGCTCATCTTCAGTCCGTCGAGGACGAGCAACGCGACGAGTGCGTCGAGCCGGGGATCGAGTGCAGTCGCCAGCACCCGGTAGGCAGCGATGGCCTCGGGTGTCAGTCGAATGGTCGGACTCGGGTCTCCGTTCGACACACCGGGACGGACAGCTCCGATGGTTGGATTGATGTTCGTGGCATTGGTGCTGATTGCGAACTCGTAGAACGAGGTCAACGCGGACCACCGTCGCCTGATGGTGGAGTCGCTGTCGCCACACGCTTCTCGGGCCGATTGAAATGCGACGAGTGCCGCTGCGTCGGCCAGCAACGGAACCGAACCATGCTCAGCGCACCATCGGCCGAACGAATCGAGGTCCAATCGGTACGCAGCGCGGGTGTTGAGCGAGGTCTGATCGTTCAGCCACGCATCGGTGACCGAATGCTGCAGAGCGGCGTGGTGCCGCTCGGTCGACGTCGCTGCCATCGCGTCATGATGCAACGTCAGGTCGGCTCTGTCAACATAATCACTAGACGGAATTCGGATGATTCCTGTCCAGATCGGTTGACAGAGCGTCGGCATCTCAAATATTATGTTGAGTAACCCCGGGACGCCCCGGGGAGTGACCAGGTCCCAATCAACAAATGCCAGTGACCAGATACCAGTGACCAGATCAAAGGAGCGTTGACATGATGATCCAGACCAACCCGTTCGCGACCTCGACACGCTTTTCAGCAGGCTGTCGGGTCGGCAGCAGAACAACGGCGGCGTGATGCCGATGGATGCCTTCCGGCGCGGCAGCGACGTGTGGGTGCACATCGACCTGCCCGGCGTGAAGGCGGACAGCCTCGACATCACGGTCGAGCGGAACGTGCTGACGATCGCCGCAGAACGAAATTGGCAGCGCCAGGAGAACGATCAGGCCTACTTCGGTGAGCGCTATCGCGGCAACTTCCGTCGCCAGATCCAGCTCGGCGACGGCCTCGACCTCGAGCACCTCGAAGCCGACCTCCACGACGGCGTGCTCACCGTCCGAATCCCTGTTGCAGAGCAAGCCAAGCCACGCAAGGTCGAGGTCGGCCAGAACCGGTCGACGGCGCACGACGCGATCGAGGCATCCACCGCCGACGTCTCGTAGACCACATCGAAGTCATCGGCGACATCGGCGACATCGAGAGCATCGGCGACATCGGTGACATCGGTGACCATCGGCCCTATCCAGGCCGATGGTCAGCGCCCATGATCGAGTCATGACCAAGCAGATCGTCGTCGGATATGACAGTTCTCCTTCATCCGTCGAAGCAGTGAACTGGGCCGCATCCGAGGCGTCGGCACGCAATTGTGCGCTGCGGATCGTCTCGTGTTACGGGATTCCGCTCACAGCCGTATCCGGGGCAGCGTGGATGGCCGGCGACGTTCTCACGTCGATCGAGGACGGAACGTCTGAGTCTGCCCGCTCGATCAAGGCCGTCCTCGACGCTCGTCATCCTGCTCTCGAGATCAACATCGAGGTGTGTCTCGGACCTCCGCGAGCGTCGTTGATCCAGAGCCTCGAGCCGACGGATGTCTTGGTTGTCGGAACGAGCAACCACGCTGGTGCCGCGGGCTTCTGGCTCGGAAGCACCTCACGCTGGGCCACCCGGCACAGTCCGTGTGCAGTTGTCGTGGTCCGCGGGGCTGCCTCGCGGGGCCGACCCGATCGGATCGTCGTGGGCATCGACGGTTCGGCGCCCTCGCATGCGGCCCTGGTGTGGGCGGCGGACGAGGCCGATCTCCACGGAGTGGATCTTGTTGTTGTGCATTCGTGGGACGACACGTCGCTCGGTGTCGACATCCGCGCCGAGCAGACTCGCGACCTGCACCGGATCGATGCTGCGACTGTGCTCGACCGGGCCGTCGAAGATGCGCGAGAACGTTGTGCTGCAACGGTCAAAGACGTGCTCCTCGAAGGGGAAGCGGTGACCTCTCTTCTCGATTCCGTGCGTGACGGAGATGTCCTGGTTCTCGGTGCAACGGGACGGGGATCGATCGCGTCGGGGTTCCTCGGCTCGACGGTCAACAGCGTGGTCGAGCAGTCAGTGGTGCCGGTCGTGGTCGTGCGGTGATCGACGTGTGACCGAACACCGTTCCCCGCCGCACCACTCACATCTCCCAAGGAGGTTGCAATGTCATACGCTCACGCAATTCTGTGGCTCGATCACCGAGACGCCAGAGTCATCGCCTATTCCGGCGAGACGAGCACCGAGTCCCACATCCGGAGTGACGAGCCGGAGCAGCG
>JAYTRT010000540.1:0-4121 GCA_043746045.1 Actinomycetota bacterium
GAGAAGTGCTCGCTGTGAGTCATCATCGCGGGCTGGACCGTTGTGCCCGCTGCGGTGGTGAACGGTCCGGGCGCTGTTCGGGCCTTGTTGAATGAGCTCTGCCACGGAGCCTTCATGTAGATCGCGTTGACCAACGTCAGTCGGGCATCGGCCGTGAGAACCCCCTTCGCCAGCAGTTCCGGGATGCGGTGCTTCGTTGCATCGTCGACCCACGCGTTGATCAGCACCCGCGCGGCGTCAGGGTCGGACTTGTAGTCCACCAGGTTCAATTCGGCGCCGTATTCGCCGGCCAGCAGATCGAGGAACGCGGCGCGGAAGGTGAGGTCTTTCTGCGCCCACAGAGAGTTGGCGATCGACAATTGGACCTCGCTCGATGCCGCACCGGGAATCGGAACGCTCTTCGACCGTGTCGCCAATTCGCTCGTCAGGGCGTTCATCGAGTGAGCCAGTGCCGCCGGGTCGGAGACATGCAGGACGGCGTCCATCTCAGTCGCCGTCGCGCCGTTGGCTCCGGCCCGTGTCATCGACAACGCGATCGCGATGCTGGCCGGCGAGAAGACGAGATTGGTCGGCGCAGGTGTGGCGGCGGCGAGACGCTTGTACATGTCGACGCCGAAGCCGTCGACCACTGTGACGGCCTGTGCGTCGTCGGCGTGTTGGGTCGTGGCGCGTGGCTTGTTCGACCGGGCGACACCGGCCGTTGCCCCCGCAATGGATGTGTTCTTGGTCGATGTGTTCGCGGTCGATGTGTTCGCGGTCGATGTGTTCGCGGTGGATGTGTTGCCGGTGGATGTGTTGCCGGTGGACGATTCGCTCCCGCACGCTTCCAGAACAGCGAGGAGAGCGGGACCTGCCAGGAGTGCGGTGAGAAATGTTCGACGTTCCATGGCTGTTCGACGCTCCTCGGAGGATCTTGGTTCCCGTCCGAGCCGATTCGCCGAGAACCGTCACTCATCGGGGTATGGGTCGCCGACATGGCCGACGAACAGAATTGTCCCACTGTCGACGTGGCCAACGGCGAACACGAACGGACGGTCGACACAGAACTCGATCGGGGGTTCGGTCGCTCGACCCAGACCGGCCATCGCGATGGCTGTTGCCGCCGTGGCCTCGGTGCCCTCTTCGTCGACCGTGATGTTCGCCTGATGAGCGACCTCGCCGATGCACATCGGTTCGGACGTGGTGATGCCTCTGAAGTCGGCGGTGGCCAGGTCGAACGCGTTCGTCATCCCCAGCACCCGCAACGGCTCGGACAGCAGGACCGATGTGGTGATGGCGAACCTCGGCAGCGACAGCGCAATGCGGCTCGGGGTTCGGGTCGAGGCTGCAGTGACGGCCCCGACCACTGTGTGCACGCTCCGACCGACGTCCGGCAGGATGATCAGCAGGCTTGTGGATCCTCGCCGGTACGGCAGTTCGACCGCGCGCCAGCCATCACCGGTCGCGTACGGCAGTCCGGCGACGAGGTGCATCGTCGGGACATCTCTCACTGCACCGCCGAGGCCCGCGAACGGCGCGTCCGCCGTGAGGGCTGCGGTGAACGGGAATCGCCACGCTGCCTCGAGGTGGATCGTGTTGACGACGGTCAGTCTCGTTTCGGAGTCGATCACGCCCCGTGGCAGCAGTTCCGCAATGCGGTGACGGGTGCGATCGTCGACGAACGCGTTGATCTCGAGGCGTGACCGTTCCGGATCGGCCGAGAAGTCCATCGGCTGCACGGAGCAGTCGTGTTCGGAGACGAGGCGCGACAGGAAGCGCGGATCGATCTCGTAGCCCCGCTGGACGAACAGCGCGTTGACTGCGCTGAGCATCAGATCGGCTTCAGCCGTCGGCGAGGCGCGCCTCAGAACACGCAGGGCGCGCTCGGGGCCGCCGCGCTCGGGGCCGCCGCGATCGGGGCCGATCAGGAGCTCGTCGATCTGGTCAGCTGTGTCACCAGCGGCACCGTCGCGGACCATCGCCAGGGCGATCGAGATGCTCGCCGGAGAGAAGACGAGATTGGCAGACGATGCGGTTGCGGCGGCCAGAGAGGCGTAGAGGCGTTCGACGAACCCGGTCACGAACCGGCGGACGGCACCACTGCGGGAACCGAAGGACCACTGGCATCGGGGAGAAGATTCAGCGTCAGCACACCGTCGGCGGACACGATCGGGATGACACCCCGCGGGGGTGGTGCCAACGACTCGACCGGAACCGTTCTTCCGGCACAGTCGGTGTAGTTGCGGGTGTGCTTGACCTGGACGACCTTGCAGTTCACGTCGCGGTCGGCGGGATAGGCGAGGAAGATCCGCCAATGTTGGTCCGGGTTGTCGCCGGTGTGATCGAGGACGATGGTGCGCTGGCCGCTCGAGCGCAGCAGATCGGGGAAGATCAGTGGTCCGTCCACGCTGACCGTCGCGGCGATCGACTTGGTCCGTCCGACCTCGAACGTGCTCGGGGCGAACGAGCTCGATCGCTGCCCGCTGTGCCCGGCGATGTAGGAAGCGGCGATCCACAGCAGGCCGGCGAGAACGGCGAAAAAGCCGATGCCGGCCAACACAGGAATGACCGCACGAGCTATGGGTGAGCGGTATCGGGGCCGACGCATCGCTGTCAGTGTGCCGGTTGACCAAGTCCGTTGCACAACATCCCGTCACCATTGCTCGCACCCCTGCATCGAACGCGATGTGGTGCCCATGTCGCTGCCAGTTGTCACAGCGGGGCCACAACGCGTAGGGTCCACTGTTCGTGAAGCGGCCGTATCGTGTTGTCGTCGCCAAGCCCGGCCTGGACGGGCATGATCGTGGCGCAAAGACCATCACCCGTGCGCTGCGCGACCATGGTTTCGAGGTGATCTACACCGGGTTGCACCAGACGCCGGAGCAGATCGCCGAGACAGCGTTGCAGGAGGACGTCGACGCTGTCGGCCTGTCCCTGCTCAGCGGCGCGCACCTCACCCTCTTCCCCCGTGTCATGGAAGAACTGCGCAATCGCGACCTCGGAGACATCATGGTCTTCGGAGGTGGCGTGATTCCCGACGCCGATGCCCGTGCTCTACGCGAGCAGGGCGTTGCCAACATCTTCGGTCCCGGAAGCTCGCTCAAGGGCATTGCTTCCTGGCTCGAAACCGAACTCGACAACCGAGAGGATTGACCCTTGGATCTCTTCGAATATCAGGGCAAGCAGTACTTCGCCCGTTACGACATTCCCGTCAGCGCCGGAGGTGTCGCCGACACCGTCGACGAAGCGGTTGCCCAAGCAGACAAGGCCGGGTATCCGGTCGTTGTCAAAGCTCAGGTACAGGTCGGCGGACGTGGTAAGGCCGGCGGGATCAAGCTCGCCAACAACGCAGCTGAAGCTCGCGAACACGCCGGCAACATCCTCGGGATGGACATCAAGGGTCACCTCGTCAAGCGGGTCTGGGTCGAGAACGCCAGCGACATCGCCGAGGAGTACTACGCCAGCTTCACGCTCGATCGCAGCGCCAAGAAGCACATGCTGATGTTGTCGAAGGAGGGCGGTGTCGAGATCGAGGCCGTTGCCGAGACGAACCCCGATGCGATCCTGATTCGTCACATCGATCCCGTCGACGGCATCACATTGGAGTGGGCGACGCAGGCCGCCAAGGATGCCGATTTCCCCGAGCGGTCCATCGCCGGCGTGGCCGACATCCTCGTCAAGCTGTACCGCTGCTACGTCGAAGGCGACTGCGACCTGGCCGAGATCAACCCATTGATCCTCAAGCCGACGGGCGAGATCCACGCTCTCGACGCCAAGGTCAGCCTCGACAACAACGCGGCCTTCCGTCATCCTGAGTGGGACGAATATCGCGCCACCGAGGAACTGGACGAGCGCGAGCAACTGGCTCGCGAAAAGGACCTGCAGTACATCGGTCTCGACGGTTCGGTCGGCATCATCGCCAACGGTGCCGGTCTGGCGATGAGCACGCTCGACGTCGTCAATCAGGTCGGCGGGACGGCGGCCAACTTCTTGGATATCGGCGGCGGCGCCAATGCCGACGTGATGTCCGCTGCGCTCGAAGTGATCAACTACGACCCGAACGTGAAGAGCATCTTCGTCAACATCTTCGGTGGCATCACCCGCGGCGAGGAGGTCGCCAAGGGCATCGTCGAAGCGCTGAA
>JAYTRT010000541.1:0-4097 GCA_043746045.1 Actinomycetota bacterium
CCTGTTTCCGATTTCCGACGTTTCGACCCACTCCCACCGTGCGTGACTCCACGCTCACCGATCTTTCGTCAAATCTGCCACGCTGCGTATCGAATCGAACACTGCCTGTGAATGCGGCGATAACGTCACTGCGGTGCGACCGAGCCGATTTCGACGATGGCTCTCGAGGGTCGCAGCTCGGCTGAAGCGGTCAGGGTTCGCAGACCTGAAACACGCCATTCGCAGCGACTTCCGCGCAGCATCACGCACTCAACGCCTGTGGCTGACGATGACGGCGCTCTGGGTGGCCTACGAATGGGGACCAGGGAACGAGACCTTGACCCCGTGGATCTTGGCCAGGATCATCGGAAGCAATCACGGCATCGCGGTCATCCCGGTCACCTTCGTCGTCGGGTTCGCGTTCACCGCGGTGCAACAACTGGCGTCCGGCTGGACCGCCCTCGCCGGTTTTTCGTTGTTCGATCGCACGTCCCAGGCCGCCTGGGCCAGGCTGAAGGGCGGTCGCGCATCGGTCCCGGGGAACTGGTACGGACTGAGTTGGTGGGCGCGCTGTTCGGTGGTCTTCACGCTCGGTACGACCGCGGTCGCGCTGATCCAAGTGATGACAACGGGTGAGGTCGGAGTCCGCCGCCACGCCCGAGCGGTTCGTTCGAGCGCGATGCTGTGTGGCGCGATCGTGGGCACGATCGGAGGCCTCGCGGCGAGTGTTGCGTATCTCGGGCGGCGTGTCCACGCGCTGACCCGGGGAACCGACTGGGTCATCCGCATTCTCGGGAATCCCTTGTTCTGGCTGGGGATGCTCGTCGTCTTCGGCGCGCTCGGCGCAGCATCTCGTCGGGCCTCCGGCCAGGACGTCGAGTCGACGGGACCGGCGGTGGCAGGTCCCCAGGACAATGCATCATGACGGCGCCGGTTCGGCTGCTGATCGGACTCTCAAGTTCTCGTCAGCAACGCCGATGAATTGTGGTGCGGCCATCTGGAAGATCGGGACACGCTCGTATGGCGAAACTCGCTGACGATTCTGAGACCGGCGGCGGCGGAACGACGTTCGAGGTTGTCGACGACAGCATGTTCGTTCATCGCGGGGTCACTGGAGATCAGGACGGAGGCGCCTCGGCCGATTCGTCGGATCCCCGCGTCCAGCTGTCGAGCACATCGACCCGGCCGACCTGGATCGCGTTCACCATCTTCTCGATCATCATCGTGGTTCACGCATTGGGTGCATTCGGCGGGGTCGGATACTCGGTTGTCACGCTCGGCGGTACCGTTCTCGCCGTTTACGGCCTTCGGCACCACCGGCCGGTCCTGCAGTGGCCGTGGTGGTCGATGGTCGCGACAGGTCTGTTGTGGACCATCGGCGGCGCTGTCGCCGACGCCACAGGAGCCTCGGGCGACCTGACGCGGTCGCGTTCACTGTTGCCGGACCTGTTCCAGTTGCCCGGCTACGGGCTGTTCGCCCTCGCCCTGTACGGGCTGTTGCGCTCGCGCCGGGCAGAAAGAAGCGAGCGCGGCGACCTGCTCGATGGCATCATGCTCGGTGCCGGCGCACTGTTGATGGTCAACGTGTTGATCATCGTCCCGACGATGGACGTCCCCAATACCTGGGTGATGGCGCGTCTTTCGGTGTCGGTCTACCCGGCAGTGTCGATGTGCTTGCTGGTCTTGGCCGCCAGGCTGGCGTTCTCGCCGGGGGACCGGTCGGCCGCCTTCCGACTGCTCCTGATCGGCATGGCATTCCTGTTCGTCGGCGACATCATCTTCGCGTTCGGCGAGATCGGTCGGTTCGACAAGGTCCGACAGTCACTCGTTGAAGCGCCGTACCTGTTCGTCCCGGCGTGCATCGGCGCAGCGGTCCTGCATCCGTCCATTCGGGCGCTGGCCAGGCCCTCTCCTGTACGCAGTCACACGCTCGGCCTCAGTCGACTGATTGCTGTCGGCGCCGCGCTGCTCGCCCCGATCGTCGTGATCGCGACTCGCAACACGTCCAAGGGTGTCCCGGCGACCATCGGGTTGTGTCTCGTCCTTGCGCTCGCTGCAATCCTGCGGCTGGCAAGCGCGATCCAAGAACAGGCTGCGCTCGAAACGCAACTCTCGCATCAGGCGAGTCACGACGAGCTCACGGGGCTTCCCAGCCGGAACCAGATCGTGGTCAAGATCGAGGAGCTGCTGGCCGACGCCACCGTCACTGGCGCATCCGTTGCGGTGATGTTCATCGATCTCGATCAGTTCAAGTTGATCAACGACTCGATGGGCCACTCTGTCGGCGACCAATTGCTGATCTATGCATCGCAGCGCATTGCGTCGGCCGTCAGACCTGAGGACGCTGTCGGTCGGATGTCCGGCGACGAGTTCATCATCGTTGCCACGCTCGACGTCACGGGTGCCTCGCGGATGGCAGAACGGATCCGCAAGATGCTCGGAGACGGCTTCAGCCTCGACTCGGCGGAGGTGTTCATCTCGGCCTCGATCGGGGTCACGGTTGCTCATCATTCTGTTCCCACCAGCGCGGCAACACTGATCCAGGAAGCGGACACAGCGATGTATCGCTCGAAAGACCGGGGTCGCAACAGGGTGACGACGTTCGATTCGTCCATGCGCGAACGTGTTGCTCGACGTGTCGAACTGGAACGCGACCTCCGCAACGCGTTGAACGAACGCCAATTCTCCGCGCACTACCAACCAATCGTGTCTCTGCCGAGTGGTCGGATCCACGGATTCGAGGCGCTCGCCAGGTGGACCGACCGCGACCGAGTCGTCGCGCCGGCGGAGTTCATCCCGATCGCCGAGGAATCAGGTCTGATCGTGCCGCTCGGCGCGTTCATGCTCGACGAAGCGTGCCGACAAGTGGCCAAGTGGCGGCGCACCTACCCCGGTGCCGAGCGCCTCTACGTTTCGGTCAACCTGTCACCGCGGCAGATGCGTGAAAGCGACATCGTCGACACCGTTGCCGAGACGTTGGCCCGACATCGGCTCCCCGGCGAGGCACTGTGGCTGGAGATCACCGAGAACGTGCTGATGGAGGATTCGTTGGCCACGGCTGGTGCGATGGCGGGGCTGCGCACCCTCGGCGTGCGTCTTTCGGTCGACGACTTCGGTACCGGGTTCTCGTCGCTGTCCTATCTCAAGTTGTTCCCGGTGTCATGCGTCAAGATCGACCGGTCGTTCGTCCTCGGTCTCGGCCGTCACGAGTCGGACTCGTCGTTGGTCGCAGCCATCATCGCGATGGGCTCGGCGCTCGAACTCGAGTCGGTCGCCGAAGGTGTGGAGACACGCGACCAAGCTCAGCGGCTGTTCGCGCTCGGGTGCCGGCAGGCTCAGGGGTATCTGTACGCTCAGGCGATGCCCGCCGAGGAGGTGCCCGCGGCATTGGAGCGACTGGGCGTCGTCGGTGTGCCGCGTGCCGACTCGGTGCGCCGCTGCAACACACCGGCGCGAGGCATCGAACGTCGACAGTGAATCGTCAGCGGTGGTGTCCGAGAATCGGCTCGGGGAGCTCGACGGCGTACCAGGTCTGACGGTCGACGACCGACACGCTGGACCGGGGAAAGGAATCGGCGATCTTCGCCGTGAGCAGATCGGTGTCGAACATCGTCCGGTTGAACTCGCAGACGTCGAAGATGAGGACGCCACCGGCCAGCGCCGGGATCTGCCACAGCTCGGTGTAGAGACGCCCGAACAGTGTGCGACCTCGGAGCGGCTGGCTGACCATCACCAACATTCCGACGTAGATGGCGTTGCGCAGGGCGTGCTCCGGATATGTGGTGCGCAGGAATCGAGGCGAGATCTCGGCGACATCCTCGAGCGAATTGGTGACCATCGCCAGTCCCGCGGGCTGTGCGCCGAGCCATCCGACGATCTTCACGATCCGCGAGTTGGTGAGCAGGGCGAGGAACTCGTCGCGACTGTCGAGGTGTTTGAGGATGGCCAGGTCGGCGAGCGGATCGAAGTTGGAGACATATGCGTCCCACAGCGCATCGGCGACCCTGCCCCGGATCACCATCTCGTGGGTGATGCTCAGCGGCGGCGCCGGCGGGTACTGCTCGAGGATCGGCCGGAGATCCAGGGTTTCCGCAGGCTCATCGACCGGAACCGTGATG
>JAYTRT010000542.1:0-4091 GCA_043746045.1 Actinomycetota bacterium
GCCAGCTGCTCGACTACCAAGTGGTCGCCTGCGTATGACAGGTGGCCATCGCGAAACCTGAAAGCACATCCAACACGTCAGGTTTGTTCGGAACTATCGGGCTTTTGCAGGGCCGACGCAGATTGCTAGTTTTTGTCGTCGACGACCAGATCATTCAAGGGAGACCGGTGCCCGACCTCAGCGCAGAGACGTACCTTCTGCAGAACCGACTGAACCCATTCCCAATCGCATCGCACCTCGAGCTCGCGGGGAGCACGCTCACGTGCACGCTTCGCCCGATGGCGATAGAAGCGTTCACAGGCTGGATCGAGAAGGCCATCGACAATCCCTCTGTCCGGCACCAGCTCGAAGCCGGGTGTAGCGGTGACTGTGTTCGCGATCGACGTGAACGGACTCGAGATCGCATGGCCCAAGCAGTTCGCCGGATCTGCGATGAAGATCATGGCTCCCGACCGCGAGTGGCTCGTATCGCTTGTCTACCCAACCGGCGCGCTCGCCGCGGTCAAGATGTTTACGAATCGCGAGGAATCGAAGGCGTGGAGAAACGCGCTCATCGCCGCCGGCGGTCACTGACGCGCACCCAGAACTGCGATCGCTGGCTCTTCAACGAGCATATATACGCGTCGGCGTCCCCGCAAGACGCGCCTGAGTATCGGACATACGCGAACTTGGGTTCAGGGTGTCGCAGGCAGTGAGGTGTGTCCGATCACTGGTCTCCACCACGCCCTGGGCGCATCGGTTTGCTGCCGCTCGGTGCTGCTGAGGACGACACGAACGGCAGCGACCCTCGACCCGATGCCGCTATGGCGCGGTGGGTGCCCGATGACGCGGTGTCCTGCGCCGCGCGTTGTGCGCTGTCTCCCTCGAAGTCGGGGCGCGTCATCGGGTCGCCAGATTGACTGCGATCATTCCGGTGGTCCAAGTCGTGTACGCGGAGAGGATGCCGATCCTTGCGTTCCCGTTCACCCGAGACTGCCACCATTCGAGCCGGTCATCTGCGTCTAGAGCATCTCATCCGCGAGCACATAACGTTCGTTGCACGGCGACCAGAACTCGCACGACCGCTCGAATAGCCACACCCAGAGCCGGCGTTCGGGGCGAATCTTCCGGGCACGCCAGCGTCTCCGCTCAAAGGTCGATCCCGTAGTCCATTTGATGCTGCTCGGCTGTAGCGAGGTAGTTGAGTTCCTCGATGATCCAGCCGTTGTCGAAAGAGTCGTGTGCGGGCGCGAGAACTGCCTCGGCAAGTTGGCGTTGGAGGCTGGTGGCTGGGGTGTCGGCGCGGTCGGTGGCGAGGATGCGCTCGAGGATGTCGAGTGCATCGTCGGGGTCGTGCGTGTCGGTGATGACGCAGACGCTGTTGCTGGTCCGTCCGCGAGTGAGGGCGACGTAGAAGTTGCGGCATGTGGTGGCGTTCGACGCGAGCTCGATGGCGGCGTCAGCGGTGATGGATTGGGCTCCCATCTCCGTGGTGGCGTAACCGAGCTGGACGTGCTCGCGGACGTAGTCGGCGGGAAGTCGGACAGCGCCGCCACCGGCGTTCGAGGTTGCGGTGAGTTCGCCGTTGTCATGGGTGTCCACGACGGTCCACACGTCGCGGTTGTGGACGGGCTCGTCGTGGTCGGTGCGGAGGTCGCGGGCATTTCGTCTGGTCGCGATGACGTCGCCGACGTGGGCGTGATGCCCGTTGGCGATCTCAACGCTGGTGTCGGTGGAGAGCTGGCCTCGTTGGAGACGGATGGTTTGGATGTGATTGTTGATGGTGTCGACGTGGTCGTTGGTGGATGCCATGACGGCGAAGGTCTGGCCGTGTCGGTGGTGGGTGAGCCATTGGTTGGCGATGTGGTCGAGGTGCTCGGCGAGGGTGCCGGCACGTATCCGGTCGTGCTGTTCTTAGTCGGTGAGGGCGTGCGGGTTTCCGTAGCGGAGTTGGAGTGAGGCGTCGGCTTCCCAGGGCTCGGTGAAGCGGTGGATGCGTTGCAGTTCGTAGCTGCGGCCGGTGGTGCAGAGCTCGCCGAACATGCCGCCGCGTCCGACGGCTTGGATCTGGTTGGGGTCTCCGACGAGGACGAGTCGCCACTGGTTGGTGTCGGCAAGTTCGGTGAGGTGCCGGAGTGAGGGGGTGCCGAGCATCCCGGCCTCATCGACGATAAGTGTGGTCCCGGCCGCGAGTTGCCAGGTGGCTCCAGCGGGACGGTCGGTCCGGGTCCATTCGTGGATGAGTTTGGCGACGGTGTCGCATGGCATGCCGGTCTCGGCACCAAGGGTGTGTGCGGCCTTCGCGGTGGGTGCGATGCCATAGGCGGCCCGGTCGTTGATGTCGGTGAGGTCGTGGACGGCGTAGGCGAGAGTGGTGGTCTTGCCGGCACCGGCGGGACCGATCACGATCACCAGACGGTCGTCGCCCGCGATGGCCGCCGCGGCTGCCCGTTGCATCGTGTCCATGATCCCGTCCTCGACAGTTGTCGACGGTGCCGGTTCTTGAGTTGGGCATCGTGCGCCCAGTCGAGGATCTGGTTCTCTTCGTCGAGGATCCACGGCATCGTGAACTGTGCGGCGACCGGTTCGATCCATTCCGACCGACTGTCGGATTCGCGGACACGACGTGCTCGTGTGTGTTCCGGGTCGAGGTTCACGCACGTACTGATGAACTGATCTGTTGCCTTCTCGATGCCGGCAGCCCACCGGCGGCCGTCGAATCCGGGCAGCGGGCGTTGGACGTCGCAGAAGGCGCGCACGACGTCTTCGCGATTCCATGCGGAGGCGGATGCGGTGAGTACGTCGGCGACTTCACGGAACCACGCCATCTCGGCCGCCGGCTGCACACGAGCGGCATTCCGAACCGATGCGATCAGGGTGTCGGGGGTGTGTCCGAGGGTGTTGGCTTCTTCGATCCAGACGGGTCTGATCTGGTCGAGTGTGTGGTCGGATTTGTGGTCGCGTGTGTCAGCAGCGGCTTCACGGGTCATTGCGGCCCGCTCCCACGTCGTCGGGTCCCTGCCTTCACCTTTGTGGAAGTCGGCGAGCTTGACGGCCATGGCGTCGTCGACCTGGGCGGTGCGCTTGGAGAACTGCTCGAGCAGCTCCGTCGGGACACCGGCGATCTCGGCCTGTCCCTTGAAGATCTCACCCCACGCCAGTCCGTAGCGGTGAGTGAGTTCCGCACGAAGCACCGACTGGTAGATGCCGCCGAGGGTGCGTTGATGCCGCTTCAACATGCGGGCGTCCAACGCCAACCAACGGCCATCCTCGGTTTGGACCTTCCCGGAGATGACAAGATGGGTGTGCAACTGCGGATCGTCCGCCCGGCTCGTCGACTGCCGGAAGGCCGCCACCGTGAGACCTTCAGTGTCGAGGTGCAGGCGGCCACCGTTGGAGCGGACGCGTGTCGTCGCTCCGAACCGTTCGAGATGAGTTAGCACTGACTGGACGGCGGCGTCATGCGCTTCGGCGAAACCGTCGTCTCCGGTGAGCGCCCACAGCACGCTGACCGACTTCGGTGCCGACACCGTCGCGTCGAACCCGGAGACGGCGCGCACGACCTTTCCGCTCGCCGTCGTCCGGTCGGTCAGGGGGAAGCCGAGCTGCTCGCCGGTCACTGGGTCTTGGCCGGACAGGAGCCGCTCGAGATCGTCCGTCGACACCGTCCGGGTGAGACCGAACCGGTCGGCCTGACGACCGGTCCACTGGCCCGGGATCTCCTCGCTCTCACCGGCGAGATACTTCGTGTAGTACCTCGCCGTGGTCGAGGCCGTCGACGCGTGCAGAGTCGTCACCCGGATCACCACACACTCCGATCTGCGGGCACCTGTCTGTTCAACTTCAATCGACTCACCCCGGTGGTTCCTCCGTGCATCGCCGACGCTCAGTCCGTCGCGAGCAGTGACAGCTGCTGGAGGTCCGCGGATCGCCGCACGTTGGCGGTCGTGCGCCGTGGCGCACTCGGGGCCGGTGCTGACGTCAGTTGCACCACCCGTCCAGTCGTCAGCAGTTCCTGCAACGCGCTCTTCGGAACGCGGAGGAGATCACCGAGTCGGATGACCGGAACGCCCGTCGTGCCGCCCGATGTCTCGTACTGCTTGGTGAGGTTG
>JAYTRT010000543.1:0-12428 GCA_043746045.1 Actinomycetota bacterium
TCGCCGTGATCCGCGGCTTCGACTGGGAGATCGACGACACCGCGACGATTGCGCCCGTCCTGCGCGATCAGACGAGAGACCTGTTCAGGTGACCTTGCCCGACCACCGGGGTCGAAGAAATTGCGCGACGTGCGTGATCCGTACTGACAATCTACCTACCGGTCGGTAGGCTGCAGGAATGACCCCGCAGACCTTTCTGGCCGAGCTGGAACCCGTGGCTGCGAAGCTGCTCGACCGGCACCTCGCGACTGCGAAGGAATGGTTCCCGCACGAATTGGTGCCGTACAGCAGAGGACACGATTTCCAAAAGGGTCACGTCTGGACGCCATCCGACACAGACCTTGCGGGAGCAACCCTTCCCGAGGCTGTCCGCAGTGCACTCTTCGTCAACCTGCTCACCGAGGACAACCTCCCCTACTACTTCGGTGACATCCAGCGGATGTTCGGGATGGACAGCGCATTCGGCACATGGAATCGGCGGTGGACCGCTGAAGAGGGCCGTCACTCGATCGCCATCCGCGACTATCTCATCGCGACCCGGGCAATCGACCCGGTGGTGCTCGAGCGAGCCCGTATGGCTCAGGTCAGTGGAGGCGACGTCCCGTCTCCTGACTCTCCCTTGAACGGCGTGATCTACGTCAGCCTGCAGGAACTGGCGACCCGGATCGCCCACCGCAACACCGGCAAACTGATCGGTGATCCGTGCGGATACGACGTGATGTCACGCGTTGCCAACGACGAGAACCTGCACTACCTGTTCTATCGCGACCTGGCCACGGCAGCGATCGAGCTCAATCCTTCTGACATGGTGATCGCGATGGAAGAAGTCGTTCGCACGTTCGTGATGCCCGGCACCGGAATTCTCGACTTCGACCGGCACAGCAAGGCCATTGCCGGCGCAGGGATCTACGACGTCGCCATTCTGCACGAGCAAGTGTTCGTTCCGGTGATCCTCAACCATTGGCGCATCCAGAACCTCGAGCGGCTCACCGCAGCCGCAGACCGGGCGCGGGATGCGCTGTTGTTGCGCATCGAGCGGCTCGGCAAGCTGGCGCGGGCAATGGCTGCGCGCCTCGAGCGGCGTCAGGCTGCCGTCCTCACCAGTCGCTGAAAAACCTTTTCGGAGGGTCGTGCGTAAGGAGTTGTAACCGACTCCAGGAGAACACATGAACAAGACCCCCCGTACCCTCGCCGCCACGATCGTGCTGGCATCGCTGGTCATCGCCGGCTGCAGCAGCAGCTCGAAGTCCTCTTCGTCGACAGCGGCCACCACCGCGACGACGATCAGGGCCGTGACGACGATCGCCGCTCCGACCACAGCGGTCGTGACGACCGCTGCTCCGACCACTGCTGCTCCGACCACTGCTGCCGCAACGACGGCTGCCCCGACCACTGCTGCCGCAACAACCGCCACCAACGCGGCGTCGGTGACGACGGCTGCGGCAGCAGGTGCGGATGCTGGCACGACGATGACGATCCAGGGCTTCAAGTTCAGTCCGTTGACCACCAAGGTCGGTACTGCGGTCACCGTCACCAACTCGGACACGGCGCCCCACACGGTCACCGATGTTGCCGGCTCGTTCGACGTCAAGGTGCCCGCCGGCGGCACGGCGACGTTGACCATCACCAAGCCCGGTACGTATTCGATTCACTGCACGATCCATCCGAAGATGCTCAGCACGATCACCGTCACCTCCTGACACGGGCCAGACGGTCACGTGACCCGTGCCGGCTGTTCGTCTGGCCTGTTCATCTGGTGTTCTCGTCTGGCCTGTTCGCTGGTCTCCTCGCTGCCGACACATGCTGCGGCGAGGAGGCCAGAATTGTGCGATGGTCCGGCATCGAATCGCAGCAGCCGTGGTCGCGTTCTGCCCGGTCGTCGCGGTCGGAGCGTTCGTCGCGAGCGCGGTCGTCGCAAGCGTGCCGAGCGCGATTGCGGTCGTCGCGTCCGCGGCCGACGGAGCCGGTGGCATTGTCGGGTCGGCGGCGGTGACAACGCAGGCGGCGCGGATGTCGTTCGTTCCAGCGAGCGTGATCGAAACACGAGTGATCGGCAGATCCGTCGACGGTCGAGCAATCACGGCGTACCGGATGGGTACGCCGGGTGGGCGTGTCGTGTTGCTCATCGGCGAGATTCACGGTGACGAGACCAAGGGTTCGCTGATCACCCGGTTGTTGCGAACGATGCCGACGCCCGTCGGTGTCGACATGTGGCTGATCGACACGATGAACCCGGATGGGGAGGCCAATGGCACTCGGACCAATGCCAATGGGGTCGATCTCAATCGCAACTTCGAGGTCGGTTGGAACTACATCCCGGCAAGCACCACAAATCATCAGTACAGCGGTGAACATCCAGCCGATCAACCGGAAACCCAGGCCGTCGAGGCCTTCGTCCGAGAGGTCCGACCGTCGATCGGTATCTGGTATCACCAGGACGCGAACACGATCTCGATCAGTGGCGCGCGACCCGAGATACCGACGCTGTACGGGCGGATCGTCGGCCTCGAACCGGGCACCGTCGCGTGCAGTCAGATGTGCACCGGGACAGCGGGGACGTTCGCCAACCGCACGATCGCGGGGTCGACCAATTTCCTGGTCGAGTTGCCGGGGTCGGCGAATGTGAACGACACAATGATCCGGCTACATGCCGAAGCCGTGCTGACCACAGTGGTCGGGTAGCCCCGCAGCGTCACCGACTACGAGCCGAACGTGGTCAAAGTGAACGGGAGATGAACGGCGGATGAGCAGCGCTTTCGCTGCGGATGAACGTTGTTTGCCGCATGGCGGAGAGTTGTCTCAGGGCGGTTCAGCGAGGGCTAAGGTTCGCTCGTCCAACAATCCAGGGGAGAGCAACAACGTGTTACAGAAAAAGTATCTGACGGCGCTGGCCTTGACGGTCGGCGTGTCGTTCGCAGCCGCATCATGCGGGAGCAGCTCCAAGACGTCGTCCTCGCCGGCTTCGACCGCCGCTGCCGTGACCACAACGGCCGCTGGGTCGGCCACCACCGCCGCTGGTTCGGCCACCACTGCGGCCGCGACGACCACGGCGGCCTCCACCGGCACATCGGCTGCGCCCGTCACGACCGGCGCAGCGACGGACACGACCGCCGCTGCAGGCAGCAGCATCGTTGCGCTCCAGGCCGCGTGCAAGACCGAAGGCGCAGTCAACCTGATCGCGCTTCCCGATGAGTGGGCGAACTACAAGGGCATCATCGCCGACTTCGCGACCAACAACCCCGGCGTCAAGCACGACGTGAGCAACCCCGAGGGGACGTCGAAGGACGAAGAGGATGCCGTCCAGACGCTTGCGGGCCAGAGCGGTCAGCCGGACATCGTCGACGTCAGCCCCGCGATTGCGCAGGACATGGTCGACAAGAAGCTGTTCGAGCCCTACACGCCGACGCTGGCCAAGGATCTGCCGGCCGGCCTTGTCGATCCGGACCACAACTGGGTGGCGGCGTATTACGGCATCATGTCGATCACGACCAACACCACGATCGTCAAGAACGCGCCGAAGTCGTTCGCCGACCTGAAGAAGCCCGAGTACAAGGGCCTGGTCGCCC
The DNA here is from genome assembly GCA_043746045.1 of Actinomycetota bacterium. Taxonomy (GTDB): domain Bacteria; phylum Actinomycetota; class Acidimicrobiia; order Acidimicrobiales; family Ilumatobacteraceae; genus WLMZ01. The sequence continues at coordinate 3,567 of JAYTRT010000543.1, forward strand.
TCAACGGCGATCCACGCAAGGCCGGGTCGGCGTTCGCGGGCGTGATGGCTGCATCGTTGGCCAACGGTGGCAGCGCTGACGACATCATGCCCGGCATCAAGTACTTCGCCGAGCTGAAGAAGTCGGGCAACCTCGGTGGCACCGACGTGACCAAGGCAACCGTGCTCAGCGGTGAGACGCCGATCGCGATCGACTGGAGCTACAACGTTCCGGGTCTGAAGTCGGCGCTGCAGGCTGCGAACCTGACGGTGGAAGTGAACTTCCCGACCGACGGTGTGTACGGCGGCTTCTATGCCCAGGGCGTCATCAAGGGTGCACCGCACCAGGCCTGCGCCAAGCTGTGGGAAGAGCACATCCTGTCCGACCAGGGCGCGCTCGATTACCTCGCCGGTGGAGCCATGCCGGCTCGCTACCAGCAGTTGCTCGACGCCGGCAAGGTCACCACGGCGCTCAAGGCGAACCTCCCCCCTGACAACCTGATCTCGCAGATCAAGTTCATGACCCCCGCCCAGATCGCTGCGGCCAACAAGGTGTTGACCGACAACTGGGGCCCGATGGTCGCCGACTCCTGATCCGCGTCGAACAAGAAATCTGACGTGGCAACAACCATCACGACCGCCGTCGGGGGTCGCACACTCAGTGCGGCCCCTGCGGCGTCCTCGAAAACCAGGAAGAGCTGGGCCTGGCTCGGCCTGATCCCCTTCTTCGCGTTCATCACGCTGTTCCTGATCGTCCCGGCGATCAGCGTCTTCTCCGAAGCGCTCAAGAACAAGAACGGGCATTTCGGATTCAGTTCGATGCGAGAGGCCTTCCGGGGCCAGAACCTCGATGCCTTCAAGTTCTCGGTCGAGTTCTCCGCTGGTGCGGCGGCGGTCGGCGTTGTCATCGGTACCCTCCTCGCCTACGCGGCAGCGACCGCCAAGCGTCCGAAATGGCTGCGCAGCCTGGTCACCTCGTTCAGCGGTGTCGCGGCGAACCTCGGGGGGCTCCCGCTCGCCTTCGCGTTCATTGCACTCCTCGGTCGCCAAGGGGTGTTCACCAAGATCCTCGAATACTTCGGCTGGCACCTCTACGCGGGCAGTTTCAGCCTCGGCGAAGTGCCAGGGTTGATCACGGTCTACTCGTACTTCAACATTCCGCTGATGGTGCTGATCACGCTCCCGGCGATCGATGGACTCAAGGCGTCGTGGCGTGAGGCCTCGTCGAACCTCGGCGGCACATCGTTCACCTACTGGCGCCGCGTCGGCATCCCCGTGCTGACCCCGTCACTGCTCGGCGGCTTCCTGCTGTTGTTCGCCAACTCGTTCAGTGCGTATGCCACGGCAGCGATCCTGACCCAGAACTCCAAGATCGTGTCGCTGCGACTCGGGTTTTTCCTCGGCGGCGACATCAGCGTCGGCCAGGACGCTGTCGGCTACGCGCTGGCGGCCTGGATGATCATCATCATGGCCGTATCGATGGGCCTGTACTGGATGCTCAGGAAGAGGGCTGAACGATGGCAGACATAAATCCCCTGGTCCCGGACCTCCCGTTGCGGATCGATCCCGAGATCGGCGGCCCACCGACGGCGCCGATCGGTGGTATTCCCCCGCGCGCCGGTCGACCGGCATCCCGGGTCGGCCGGATCGGGCCGGTGGCGGTCCTCGTGCTGTCCGGTCTGTTCTTCCTGCTGCCGTTGCTCGCGCTCGCTCGCTTCGCGCTACAGAACGTGCCGACGATTCGACTCGGCCGGTCGACGTTGTTCGACAAATGGTCGCTCAAGGGTCTGACCAGGGTTTTCAGCGATCCCCACTTCGGGCCGACTCTCACCCTCAGCTTGAAGCTTGCACTCGGAACTGTGGCGCTCACGCTGGCCCTGTTGCTCCCGACCGCGATCTGGGTGCACATGCGGCTGCCGCGCATGCGTGCGGTGATCGAGTTCATCACCGTGATGCCGTATGTCATCCCGGCAATCGCGCTCGTCGCCGGAATCGTCGTCATCAAGCCGCACGCTCGCTGGTTCCTGAACTCGGACTACTCGCTGATTCCGTTCTACGTCATCCTCGCCCTGCCCTTCACCTACCGTTCGATCGATGCCGGCTTGCGCTCGATCGATCTGAAAACCCTGGTCGATGCGTCGCGCAGCCTCGGTGCCGGATGGGGAACCACGTTACGGCGGGCCCTCGTCCCCAACCTGCGTACCGCCATCATCTCGTCAGCGTTCTTGACCACGGCCGTCGTGCTCGGCGAGTTCACGATTGCGTCGACGTTGCTGAAGAACACGCTGCCGACGTTCCAGAGGACGTTCGTCAGCGTCAACGCCCAGGCCGGATACGGCTTCAACCTGCTCGCCCTCGTGGCCACGACCGTGCTCTTCGCGATGCTCACCCTCGTCACGCGCAAACGCGGCTCGAAGGCGAGTCGGCGCACCGACAAGCAGGATCCGTTCCAGAACGACGCGGTGGCATTCGCCGCTCTCAGCCACCACCAAGCACCATGAGGAACGACCGATGAGCGGTTTGCTCTACATCTCCGTCCGCAAGACCTTCGGAACGAACGTGGCTCTGCAGAGCCTCGACCTCGACGTTCGCGACGGCGAACTGATCAGCCTGCTCGGGCCGTCCGGGTGCGGCAAGACGACCGCCTTGCGAATCGCGGCTGGGTTCGAATTCGCCGACTCCGGCGCGGTGACGGTCGGGGGCGCCGACATCACCCGTAAGCCGGCGCACAAGCGCAACATGGGAATGGTGTTCCAGAGCTACAGCCTGTTCCCGAATCTGACGGTCGGCCAGAACGTCGACTTCGGCCTGCGAACTCGCAAGATCAACGCCAACGAACGCAAGAAGAGGGTCGGGGACATGCTCGATCTGGTGCAGCTCAACGGGATGGCGAACCGTTACGCCCACCAGTTGTCAGGCGGCCAGCAACAGCGCGTTGCGCTGGCCCGCGCCCTTGCCATCCGGCCGGAAGTGCTGCTGCTCGACGAGCCGCTCTCGGCGCTCGACGCGAAGGTTCGGCTTGCGCTGCGCGACGAGATCCGCAAGATCCAGACCGAACTCGGTACGACCACGCTGCTGGTCACACATGACCAGGAGGAGGCGTTGGGCATTGCAGATCGCGTCGGTGTCATGTCGGCCGGGCGGCTCGAGCAGATCGCCGCGCCGAGTGAGATCTACAGCAATCCGTCGAGTGCGTTCGTGGCCCGGTTCGTCGGATCGATGAACGAGCTGCCGGCGACGATCCGCGGTCGAGACGCGGTCGAGGTGGCGGGGCTGCGGATCGCATCACCGACGGCTGCGAAATGGACCGACGGTGACAAGGTCCTGTGGCTCATCCGACCGGAGGACCTGCGCATCGTTGCCGACGGCGAGCCAGGTCTCGCGGCCACCGTCGTCGCCACCACGTTCCAGGGCGCTTCGACGGTCGTCAGCCTGCGGCTCGACGTGCTCGATCTTCTGGTTTCGGCCGATCTGAGTAGCTCGGTGGTCGCCCATCTGGCCCCCGGACAGCGTGTCTCGGTTCAATTCGACGGTACCCGCGCAGTGTGCGAGGCGGCATCGGCGCCGACGATGGTCGAGGAGCCAGCAGCCTGATCGTCACCTCGTCACCGCAGATGCGTGCGACGTGGCGCCCGACCGATCAGCTCGTCGCCATCGCCAGCGTTTCGTAGCCCTCACGGACATCGTGCAGGTGATGCACAGGATCGTGGATGAGGTATTGAGCAAAGGTCCGCACCGTGAACTCGGCGCCATCACTGCGGCTGCCCGGACGAGACCACTGATCGGCCGTGACCGACTCGAATCGTCGGGCCAGTGCCTCGGCGGCATGGTCGAGCGCCGGAAGGACGTCGGCGGGATCCTGTTCGATGTAGCGCTCGCTGATGGCGGTGGCGTCCTGGTCCCAGTTCTGGTACGTCGGATTGTCGTTCTCGAGCATCAACCGCAACCGCTCGTTGAACAGCACGAACACGTCGCGGATGTGACAGCCGTATTCGAGTGCCGACCAACGGTCGGGGCGGGGACGCTGACGGACCTGACTCCGGGTCAGCAGGGCCGCCCACTCGCTCGCGTTGGTACGGATCGCTGCCGGCATCGTGAGCGGGTCGAAGGCACCTGCGTCGAAGCCACATTCCGGACACACCTGCTCGAGCACCCAGGTCCAGTTCTTGTCATCGGAGTGGATGGACATGGTTCCAATGTACTGACGTACCACGGCTGACCTGTCCTCCGAATCGGCGTCTTGGCGGACAGGGGCGGTGACCTGGGTGAACGCGAGCCACCAGCCGCCGGTCGGAACCGGTCAGTGGTGCTCGGCAGGGTTCTCGGGGGCGGTCGGGGTGTGCAGCAACGTGTACTTCGGGTTGAGGATGGCCTGAATGCCACGGTGCTCGCCGACCACACCGGTGACGGTCATGATCGTCCCGAGAGCCACTCCGCCGACCGTACGTCGTCCGGTGAAGACCACCGTGAGACTGCCGGTTTCATCGGCGAGGGAGATCTCCAGGCTGGGGTTGCCACCCCACGGCTGGATCCGCATCGCGCGAACCCGACCGGCGACCATGTTCGGCTCGCGCATCACCACATCGGCGATCTTGACCCGGTCGACGGGCAGACTGGCCGTGGACACCCCGGTGATGACCTGGCCGGTGCGCACGACTCGGCCCGTCGCGGTGGTGGTTGTCGACGCGGTCGCTTCGGACACCGGGGGGATGATCGCAATCGGGCTCGAACCGAGGTGATACGGAACAATGGTGACGTTGCAGTGGGGCAGGTCGGCCAGTGCCGCAGCGATCGAGTTCGACGAGCGGTCATGCAACATCCGGTGCCACAGTTTGGTGTACTCACGGCGCGGGATCAGGATCGTCACCTCCGTGTCGTTGTCGCTGGAGAGATGGCAGACCAACTCGACGGCCGCACGTGGCATCCGCCGATCCGGACACTCGATGATGTCGAGTGGGAACCGCGAGAATCCGAGCGAGCCCCACGACTCGACGAGGGCGGCGGTCTTCCACGAATCGAGGTCGAAGTGGACCGCGCGCAGTTCGTCCGGGGCCAGTGTCCGCGAGTACTGCATCGCCCGCGCCGTTGCTGCGTCGAGGTTGTCGACGAGCACGATCACGGTGTGGTTGTGCAGTGTCGGGGCCTCGGCGGCTGCCTTCGCATCCTCCTTCAACTCCACGTCTTCGGCCTCGTAGGCCTTATTCAGACGGACCAGGCCGACGACCATGATCGGCACGAGGAGCACGATCACCCACGCGCCCTGGGTGAACTTCACCGTTGCCACGATCGCAAGGACGAGCAATGACAGCAGCGCGCCGATCGAGTTGATCACCAGTCCGCTCTTCCAGCCGTCTTCATGGAGACGAATGTGGTGCTTGGCCATCCCGGCCTGCGACAGCGTGAAGCTGGTGAAAACCCCGATGGCGTACAGCGGGATCAGTCGGCTGACCTCGCCGCCTGTGGCCAACAGAGTGACCGTGGCGGCGATCGCGAGGAAGAGAATGCCGTTCGAGAAGACCAGGCGGTGGCCGCGGACCATGAATTGGCGCGGCATGAAGTTGTCGCCGGCGTGGAACGATGCGAGACGAGGGAAGTCGGCGAAGCTGGTGTTCGCGGCGAGGACGAGGATCAACATCGTTCCAGCCTGGAGGAGGTAGAACATCACATGGCCGAGTGTCGTCGGGCCGTAGATCAGCTTGCCCACCTGGGAGATCAGCGATGGCACGCCGCCGTCGTACGGGGTGGCATGGGTCTTTGCAGTGAGAACCGACAGGCCGAGGAACATGATTCCCGAGAGGATGCCCATGATCACCAAAGTCTTGCGGGCGTTCTTCCACGCGGGTTGCTTGAAGGCCGGAACCCCGTTCGAGATCGCTTCGACACCGGTGACTGCGGCGCCACCCGAACCGAACGCCTTGAGTACGACGAACACCGTCGCGCCGAGCAGCAGTCCGTTGCCGTGGTGGGTTCCGGTCGGGATCATCCCCGTCAATTTGGAACTGCTCTTGGTGATACCGGTGAAGATCTCGCGGTAGATCCCGACGCCGATCAGGACGAACACGTTGGCGATGAAGAAGTACGTCGGTGCGGCGAACAACTTGCCCGATTCCTTGGTGCCGCGCAGGTTGCCGAACATGATCAGCCCGACGAAGCCGATCGCGATCCAGTGTTTGTACGGCGCGAGCGGAGTGATTGCCGACGCAAGTGCGTCACTGCCGGCTGCCACCGACACGGCCACTGTCAGTACGTAGTCGGTGAGCAGTGCGACGCCGGCCACCTGCGCCGGCAGGAGTCCGAAGTTGTCGCGAGTGACGATGTAGGCGCCACCTGCTGATGGGTAGGCCTTGATCGTCTGGCGGTACGACAGGATCAGGAAGCCGAGGACGACGAGCAGGGCGATCGTGACCGGAGTGACGAGGGTGAAGGCGGCGAGTCCGATGTACGGGAACAGCACGCGCACGATTTCTTCTGTCGCATACGCCGACGAGGAAAGGCAGTCTGAGGCGAACACGGCAAGTGCCGTTGGATTGCCCAGTGTCTCGTGCTCCAACCGATCGGTCTGCAGCGGAGGCCCGAGGAGCTTGTTCTTCAGTCGATAGCCGAGTGGCTCGGGAACGAGGTTCGATGCGGAATTGCCAACGCCGCCGGACGTCCCCGTGACGAGCCCGGTTCCGCTCGTTGCGTCATGCATCTGCTGTGTGGATGGAGACGGCTGCTGGCCCGCCAATTCCTTGTCGTCGATCACGCTTCACAGCCAACTGGCTGGCCAGTTCACGTGTCGTTCACGCCCCGCCAAGATTCGCGGCGGCCGTGCTAAGAAGGCGTTAAGACCGGCTCGAATCGGTATCCCACGCCGGGTTCGGTGAGGAAGTAGCGCGGCTGTGAGGGGTCGGGCTCCATCTTGCGGCGGATCGCCGCGAAGTGGACCCTCAGGTAGTTGGTCTCGGTTTCGTAGGCGGGTCCCCACACGCTCTGCAACAACTGCCGCTGCGTGATCAGTCGGCTGGCGTGGCGGACCATGTAGGCAACGATCGACCACTCCGTCGGTGTGAGGTGCACGTCGACGCCGGCACGAGTCACCCGTTGGGCCTGCAGATCGATGACGAAGTCGGCGGTGGTGACGTGCGGTTCGTCGGGCAGTGGATTGTGCCGGCGCAACGAGGCGCGGACCCGAGCCAACAGCTCGTTGATACTGAACGGCTTGGTGACGTAGTCGTCGGCGCCGGCGTCGAGCGCTGCGACCTTGTCTGCGTCGTCATGACGGGCCGAGATGACGATGATCGGCACATCGGTCCAGCCCCGCAAACCGAGGATCACATCGACTCCGTCGACCCCTGGCAGGCCCAGATCGAGCAGGACGAGGTCCGGCAGGTGCGCTGCGGCAGAACTCAGCGCGTCCTCACCGGTTGCCGCCAGGTCGATCTCGTACCCACGAGTGCGAAGGTTGACCTCTAGTGCGCGGCGGATCTGGGTCTCGTCATCGACGACGAGGATCCGCGTCATTCCGGCGCTCCTGTCATCGTGGTCGCGGCCATCGGCGCGATGCTCGTTCCCCCATTCACTGCTCGCAACCTGATCGACATCGTCAATCCGCCGCCCGGTGTGTCCTCGACGTCGAGATGTGCGCCGATTGCATCGATGAACCCTCGCGCAATTGCCAGGCCGAGTCCGACGCCGGCCTCGTTGGAACGGTCACCGAGGCGTTGGAACGGAGCGAACATCCGCTCGCGGTCGTCTTTCGGAACACCAGGCCCGCGATCGATGATGCGCAGATCGACGAAGTTGCCGACGGACCCGGCGTCGATCCGGACCAATACGTCCGGTGGGGACCAGGCCACGGCATTGGAGATCAGGTTGGCCAACGCCCGTTCGAGCAGGCCACCGTCGGCGTGGACGAACGGCAACGTCTCGGAAACGGAGACCTCGACCCGGTTCGCGCTCGACGGAACGGAATGCAGCGCCGAAGCGACGATCTCCTCCAGCGCGACCTTTCCCGTCTCGCGACCGATGGCTCCGGCCTGCAGACGGCTCATGTCGAGCAAATCGCGAACCATCCCATCGAGGCGATCGGTGGCAGCGTCGATGTTCTCCAGCAGTGATCGACGGTCTTCGTCGGAAAAGGTGACATCGGCCTGGAGCAATCCGCTCGCCGACGCCTTGATCGTCGCCAATGGTGTTCGCAGATCGTGGGAAACGGCTTGGAGCAGCGCAGTCCGCAACGTGTTGGCCTCGGCCAGGACCTCGGCGTTGGCAGCATCGGCGCGTAACTTTCGACCCTGCAGGGCTACGGACAACTGGTCGGCGAAGGCTCGCAACACTTCCAACTGATCGGGTCCGAGGGCTTCGGTGGACACGACGAGTTGAATGCTGCCGTCCTCGGCGAGGTTGACCGAGGTTCCCTGTGACGGATCCAGCAGATCACGATGTCCGACCAGCACTGTCGGCCACCAACCCTGATCGGTGTGTTCGAGCACAGCTGCGGCCTCCAGCCCGAACGTCGCGCGCAGCTGCTCGAGCAACTCGGGCAGCGGGTCGTGGGCACCGACCAGTGTCGCTGCCGACCGGGCGAGGGCGCCCGCTTCGTTGCGGGCGCGCAGTGACTCACGGGACCGACTCGCCGACCGGTCGACGAGCAGCCCGACCACTGCCGCGACAGCGAAGAAAACAACGAGGGCAACGACGTTCTGGCTCTCGTTGACCGTCAATGTGTGCAGCGGCGCGGTCAGGAACCAGTTGGTCAGTCCGAACGCGAAGACCGATGCGACGAGGCCGGGGCGAAGACCACCCAACGCTGCGGCGACGAGCACGATGGACAGGTCGAGGAGGAGCGCCGTGCCGAGTGAGACGTGGGTGCGTACTCGTGTCAGAACGAACGTGAGCAGCG